>CAZGRD010000037.1:0-2711 GCA_964528065.1 uncultured Candidatus Saccharibacteria bacterium | reverse complement strand
CGGGGTATGAAAAATTGGATGGTAATGACGTTTACCGCTATGTCGAAAAATTGAAAGAAGTGAAGAAAAAAATTCTGGAGGATAAAAAGCCCGTCGTTCTTGAAGTTAACGTTACGACTTTGGGTGGATGGTACGTCGAGGATAAAGAGAGAAAAGAAAAAAGATTCATTCATCCTCACGCCGGTCCTTTGCCCGAAACATCCCTCGTTGAGTGGCCCGAAATCGAGCGTTCGGCGAACGACCCCGTTTTTGCGTTACAAGAACATTTTTCTTCCGATGGTTTGAAAAAGTTGTCTCAGGAAGTTTTAAAAAGCATCAAAGAAGAAATAGGCGAATAATAAGATGAAGTACATCCAGTACATAAACGAGATTTTAGGGAGGAAAACCGCAGAAACGGATGGTTTGGTTCTTTTCGGTCAGAATATTGCCGCCGGTTCGCACATTTCCGGGCTTACCAAGGGTCTTCGCGTCGGGAAAGGCGGTATTATTATCAACACTCCTAATTCCGAGAATACGCTGACGGGTCTCGGTTTTGGCATGATGCTTGGCGGCGTTTCTTCAATCTTTTTTATGAAACAGCTTGATTTCCTTTTGCTGGGGATAGACCAGATCGTCGATACCTATAATTTTGTACGAAGAAAGGAACCGAAAGCGTCTTATACAATAATGCCCGTAATATCGGACTTGGGTTACCATGGACTGCAGTCGAGTTTCAACAATTTCGGTGATATTGCTTCCGTTGCGAGGATTCCGGGATTTACAATCACGAATAAGATAGACGCGGAGGAAATAATAAATGCTCATCTTGTTTCGCCCGGTTTTAGAATTATCGGAGTCGGCCAAAGATTGTTCGGCGATGAAATTTTGGACGTTCCGAAAGTATACTCCAATAATGAAAAAACTTTATTCCAATACGCGGAAGGCGACAAAGCAACAATCGTTTGTTTTAACCTTTCTTTCCCTTACGGTTGGGAGCTTTATAATAAGTTGAAAGAGAGGGGAATTGATTCCTCGCTTTTTTCGGTGAACTCCGTAACTCCGATTGGTTGGCAAAAAATTATTGAAGATGTCAGCGAAACCAGAAACCTCATCGTGATTGACGACAGCAAAAGCGAGAATTCGTCTTGCGATAATTTTATTATGAACGTCTTGGAGAAATGTCAGATAAAAAACAAAATAATCGTTAAGCGGGAGATTAAAGGAAATGAATGGCTTTACCCCAATCCGGACCTGCTTCAAATTGACTACGAAACTATTGTAAATAAATTATCGTGAGCAAGCCCTTTTTCTCAATCATCCTTCCTACCAAAAACCGGCCGGTCCTTTTGCGTGACGCCATAAGAAGTGTTCTTTCGCAGAACTTCGACGATTACGAACTTATTGTCTCCGACAATTTTAATGATGAAACGACAAAGAAAGCCGTTGAGGAATTCAAGAAAGATTCCCACTTAATTTACATTCGCACCGACAGGGAATTGAACATACCCGACCACTGGGAATTTGCCGGTAAGAGAGCAAACGGTATTTACACCCTAATTCTCACCGACAGGGCTTTTCTGAAACAAGGAGCACTGCAGGACATATACGATACGATAAAAGGTTCAAAGGACCAAGCCGTTATTTTTTGGAAATACGGTTATTTTGACGAGGAAAGGGGAGTTTTAGAGAGCGAGAAAGAAGAAGCGGGTCTTAAAATTCTAAACTCAACCGACCTTCTGAAAGATTTTGGCCGGACGCTCGATGCTCATTTTTTACCCCGGCCGCATGTCGGTTGTTACCGCGAGGACCTAATTGAAAAAATAAGGCGGGATGTCGGACGTCTTTACCTGCCTTACGGTCCGGATTTTACCTCGTCTTTATTGGTTCTCTCGTACAGCGAAAACGTGGTTTTTATACCCCGGCCGCTGGTATTTTTTCAAGGAGCGACGCTTAGCGCCGGCACCAAAGCGCAGTCAAGTATTGTGACATACCTTAACTCGCTGAATTTACATGATCCTTATAAGTACGTTCCTATTAAAGCACCGATTAACGGCAATTTGATTTTTAACGATTTCTTAAAAATTCGGGACATTGCCGGTCGTAATTTCCGTGATATTTCCGTTAATTGGAGCTTTTACTTTAACAAGTGTTATCAGGAATTGAGGGAAAAAGGAATTATATGGAAGGTGAACAAGGAAACGCTCGCCGATTTTTGGAAGGAGTGGACTAAAGCTCTCTTGTCATTTGATGAAGAAACTCAAACAGCGGTTAAAAAAAACTTTTTAAGAACGTGGATTAGTGTTCTAAAATCATTCCTTAAGGCGACCCCCGTAGGAAATATTCTCGTAAAAATTAAGCGTGCTATCTCCGGCAAACCGACTTTTCATTACTCCAGTGCTCTTGAAGCGGGCGGTTTTATCACTTAAGCGAGACTTCCACGATGCAACCGCGCTTGGCCCATTCGCCCTGCCAGGATTCGTCGGAGAATCTGGTGATGCGGGTGTCCGAAACGCCCAGTTCTTCAAAAAGAAGATGCCAGTTGTAAGACCAATGGTCGGCAATGTAGGCTTGGCGTTTTTCGCTCAGCCATTCGACGAGAATTACGGATTTTTTTGATATTCGGATTATTTCTTTCAAGACCTCCTTTATTTTTTCCGGACCAATGTAAATCAACATCGCGTCGGTGAAAACGACGTCGAAGCTTTTATCCGGGAAGTTTTTTATCGAATCGG
>CAZGRD010000036.1:0-2898 GCA_964528065.1 uncultured Candidatus Saccharibacteria bacterium | reverse complement strand
TACATCTTCTCCGGGGCGGAAATGCCTAAAATTTGAAGACCGCTTTTCATTACCTCGCTGAAAGCGGAGGTTAAAGCCACCCGATACGGCGAATTTTTATCTCCGGCCTTAACTATCTGGACTTTGGCGTAATAGGAATTGAAGATTCTCGCGAGTTCCACAAGATAAGTGGAGATATATTGCGGCGCGTATTCCCGGCCGGCTCTCTCCACGATTTCCGGAAAACAGGCAAGCATCGGCTCAATCCCGGAAATTTTTTCCGGCAAACGCTTTAAGGACGGCTCGATTCCTTCCTTCTTGGCTTTTTCCAAAACCGACTTTGCCCGAACATAAGCGTATTGAAGGTAAGGTCCGGAATCTCCTTCAAAAGAAACGGATTTCTTGAAATCAAAAAAGATGTTGCCGCCGATCGCCTGCTTTAAAATTGAGTACTTCAGGGCCGCTATCGCCACCCTCACTTTCACCTCCGCTTTCTCTTTGGCGCTCAAACTGTCGTTCTTCATTTTTTCGGCAACCAGTTTCTCCACTTTATCGATGAGCGATTCGGCCGTAATCACCTCGCCGGTGCGCGAAGAAATCTTGCCGGACGAGAGCCGCATCATGCCGTGGGAAAGATGCCTGGTTTTCACGGCAAGCTTCGGGAAAACTTCCGCCATCGCTTTAAGGAGCACCCGAAAATAATCGTTCACTTCGTTGCCGGTAATAATGATGGACTTGTCGTAAACGTATTTTTTGTATTTAATCTCGGCCAAACCCAGTTCTTTGGCTTCGTAAGTCGGCAAGCCCTCGGAGTTTATGAAAACCCGGGTGTGCAAGCCGTATTTTTCGCCCCGGAAAACAATTGCGCCGCCGCTTTCTTCAAAAATTCCTTTTTTTAGTCCCGCCTCGACTATCTTTTTCCCGTACCCGGCACTCTCGCTCTCAAAAAAATAATAATCGAATTTGGTACCGAGTTTTTTGTAAATAGTTTCGAAGTATTCGAGCGACAGCTTACGGCCGGCATCGTAAAGCCGGTTTATCTCCTTATCGCTCCGCTCGTATATTTTTTTGTTCATGGAGTTAATTTCGCCTCTCGCCAAATCGGTGGTTTCATAAGCCCGTGCTCCCAAAGCGTAGGCTTTCGCCAAATCCGAAACCGAAACGATTTTTTTTATTCGGAGTTCTTTAAGACCCCAGATGGCTTTGGCAACGTGAAGACCGACATCGCCCTGATAGCAGGCCCGACGTACTTTCGCCCCGTTCCATTCGATAAGACGGGAGACGGCTTCGCCAATCGTGTTGGTCATCAGGTGACCAATGTGAATTTCCTTAAAAGGGTTAGGGTCGGTATGCTCCACTATCGTCCTCTCTCCCTTCAAACTATTATTGCGGCCGTATTTATCCTTCCTTTTCAGGATTTCAGCAATCTCCCTATAAAACACCCGGTCGCTTAGCCAAAAATTAATAAAGCCGTTTACGATCTCTATCTTCCCGAAAAACCCTTTTGGCGCCGTCTTTGTAATCTTTTGAACGACGTCTTCGGCAACCAATTTCGGGTTTTTTTTCTCTACTCTTGAGAGCCCGAAAGCGACATTCGTCGAGTAATGGCCGAATCTGTCGCTCTCGGGAACGGTTAGGTCTATTTCCGTGTTTTTTGGGACGACCTTCCCGAGATAACCGATAATTCTGTTTCTCACCCTATAACTATAACTATTCTCGTTAAGGCGGTAAAATGGGTTTATATATGAAAGTGTTGGCTTTGAACAAAAGAGCCGGTTTTGACTACGAAATCCTCGAGAAGTTGAAAGCCGGTATCGAACTTACCGGCCACGAGGTAAAATCAATAAAAATGGGGCGAATAAACATTGCGGGCGCCCACGCCGTAGTCCGCGGCAGTGAGCTTTACGTTCTCGGAATGGAAGTGCCGTCTTTCCAGCCGGGAAACGCTCCGACCGATTACGACCCGATGCGAACAAAAAAACTTCTCATGAACCGGGAAGAAATAAATTATCTCACCGGCAAACTCCAGGCGAATTTGACTTTAGTGCCGCTTCGCGTCTATACTGACCGCGGATTGATAAAGGTGGAATTGGGACTCGGGAGAGGGAGAAAGAAGAAGGACAAGCGCGAGCTCATTAAAAAACGGGAAACGGAAAGGGAAATCCGCGGGGATGTTGGGTCTTGATAGAACGTAACGCGGTAAACTCGCAAGCCGAGGTGCTTAAACTCGTTAAACGTAGGCAAACAAATCTAACTGCCAACAATAAAGTTGCAGCTCCTGCTTTAGCTTTCGCTTAAGCGGGTATCGGTCCTTGACGCCTAATAGAGGGCAGCCGGTATTATAAATTAGGTTCGCTTCATCGGATGGCTCCGCGTCTTATGAGGTTAAATCAAACGGAGCAAAATCGTCCGGCCGCGCAAGCGGCTCAGGAATAAGCTTGTAGACGGTTTATCGGGTTCGCTCTACACACCGGTTCAACTCCGGTCATCTCCACAACCAACAAAACATCACCTACGAGGTGATGTTTTGTTAGCCGGAGTTGAACCGCGGAAAGGGGGCGGGAAAACTGGTTTTCCCGTTGCGGAGCACACGAGCCGAAGGGTTCGTGGGAGCGAATGAATATGAGCGACGTGAAACTCCGGTCATCTCCACAATAAAACCTATTCGGTCACGATAACTTTAATCAATCCGCTCACGGCCGAAGTTTTGAAAACTACCGAATATTCTCCCTTTTCGCTCCAGGAATGGGAAACGGTCTTGTTGGCGCCGGTTAAAACTCCATTTTCTGTCTTGCCGTCGCCCCAATCCATTTCATATCCGATTTCTCCCGAGGATTCCGGGTTCGATATGAGGAAATGGGCGCTCGCCCCGATTTTTACCACCGGCAAAACCGTAACGCTGCCTCCGCTTTTTTCGGC
>CAZGRD010000035.1:0-3031 GCA_964528065.1 uncultured Candidatus Saccharibacteria bacterium | reverse complement strand
CCAGAGATTGAAGCAGAGAAACCCCCTGAAGCTGTGGCATAGAAAATGCCAGTGTGCCGGCACTCACTCCCAAAACGGTACCTATCAGAACACCGCCAAGCACTCCCACGGAAACAACCCCTGTTCTAATGAATTCGAGACAAGTTACGCTCCGGAAAGGAAAGAAATAGTATACTGCGAATCTTGTTACAATGCGGAAGTGGTATAAGTTGACTAATTTGGGGTTTCTAATTAGTATTTATTGACGTTTAAGGTAATCCCTTAATGTAACCCCGCCTTCGGCGGGATGCTCAATGTGATAGTAAAATTTACTTCGCATTGAGCTCGTAAATTTTAATCACATTGGCACATGCTAGCCATAAAATTAAGAAGACAAGGGAAAAAGCACCAGGCGTCTTTTCGCGTGGTTGTAGCCGAAAAGCGTTCCAAGCTCGACGGTAAGTTCGTTGACGATTTGGGCTGGCTTGACCCGAAATCCAAGAAGTTCGAACTGAAGAAAGAAAAAGTGGAACATTGGCTGAAAGTCGGCGCAAGACCGACGGACAGCGCTCACAACCTGCTTGTTCGGGCCGGCGTCATTGACGAACCGAAAATCGCCGTTCATTCCACGAAAAATTCCGCCTCATCGGCGGACGGAAAGAATGCTCCGGCGCAAGCGGCAGTGACCGAAAAAGCGCCGGCCGAAGTTCCCGTAGCCGAGGCCGAAAACGAGACCAAAGCGGAATAAACAAAGATTAACTGAAAAGGTCGAAGAGAGAGATGTATGTTAGAGATGAACACGAATACTGATCAGGAATTTCTTGAGTTTCTCGTGAAGTCCATAGTTGACCACCCCGACGAAGTGAAGGTTGACCGGAAAGTTGACGAGATGGGAGTGCTTCTCATGCTTCGGGTGAGTCCCCAGGATATGGGACAGGTTGTCGGCCGTCAGGGCTCAACCGCAAAATCGATAAGGACGCTCCTGCGGATTGTCGGTATCAAGAATAACGCGAGAGTGAACTTGAAGATTGAAGAACCGGAAGGTTCGACGAGAGGTCAAAGAATGGCTTCTTAATTAAATCTCAAAAAGAAAGGCCGCTCTCGAAGCGGCTTTTCTTTATAATAAGATTACGATGACTTTTAACATAATTACAATTTTTCCGGAGGCGTTTGAGTCGTACCTCGGTTCTTCGCTGATCGGCCGGGCTCAAGAAAAAAAACTAATAAAAATCAACTTCGTGAATCCGAGGCAGTTTACCCGCGACCGCCACAAAACGGTTGACGACAAGCCTTTTGGCGGCGGGGCGGGGATGGTAATGAAACCCGAGCCGCTTTTAAAAGCGGTGGATTACGTAAAAAGCAGGGAGAAAAACCGAAAAAGCAAAGTTGTCATTCTTTCGGCAAAGGGCAAACAGTTCAATCAGAAAATGGCTTATGACTGGTCGAAGAAATACGAAAACATAATTTTTGTTTCCGGCCGCTACGAAGGGATAGACGAACGGGTGAGGGAGATTTTGTCCGCCAGAGGCGGATCCGCCTTCGGCGGAAAAGCCGAAGAGATTTCGATCGGGCCTTACATTACGACCGACGGCGACGCCGCGATTATGGTAATGATTTCGGCGGTGGGCAGGCTGATTCCCGGCGTCATCAAATGGGAATCGCTTCAGGAGGAATCTTTCTTCAGCGAGCTTACGAAGAGAGAGCGAAAGAGCGTTTTGGAATATCCCCATTACACCCGGCCGGCCGTTTTGGAGTGGAAAAAGAAAAAATACCGCGTTCCCAAAACACTGCTCTCCGGCGACCATAAGAAAATAAAAGAATGGCGCCGGGAACACTCCCGGGATAATTGACGTTTTTTGAGTTTTAAGCTATCTTAGATGAGTTATGGAAACGGTTATTAACGAAGACACGCTAAAAGAGCTCACCGAGCTCGGGGTTATTTACGGCCATAAGAAATCGAAGACCCACCCTTTGATGAAGCCGATTGTGATAGACAACCGGAACGAAATAGAGCTTTTGGACCCCGAGGCGATTATTTCGAGCTTAAACGAAGCGATTAACTTTCTGAAAGAGAAAATGAAAGGAGGAGCGTTAATGCTTTTCGTTGGAACTATCCCGGCGGCCAAAACTTCGATTCAGGCGCTCGCCGAAGAGTTCGGTTTCCCTTACATTATTAAGCGCTGGCTCGGGGGAACGGTAACCAATTTCAAAGTCATCCACAAAAGAATTTCCTACTACAGCGACCTTAAGAGCAAGCAAGAAAAAGGCGAACTTTCCAAGTACACCAAAAAAGAACAGCTCAGCTTCGACAAAGAAATCGAAAAGATGAAAGGGAAATTTGAAGGACTCCTTAAGCTCGTTAAGACTCCGGACGTTCTTTTCGTCGTCGACATCAAGGAACACGACACGGCCGTGAGGGAAGCCAACCAACAGGGCATTCCGGTCGTAGCGATAGTCGATAACGACGACGATCCGACCATGATTCAGTACCCGATTTACGGAAGCGACCACAGCAAAAAAAGCATCGATTGGATAATTTCGAAGATAAGAGAAGGCCTTCACGAAGCGAAGGTCGAAAATCCGGCAGTCGCCGGACCGGTAACCACCGGAGAAATCAAAAAGGATAATGAATGAGGAGATAAGCAAATTAAGGGAAGTTACCGGAGCCGGAGTAATGGATTGCAAAAAAGCTCTTCGCGAAGCCAATGGTAACTTCGATAAAGCGATGGAAATCATAAGGGAGCGGGGAGCGGCGATTGCCGAAAAGAGAGGTGAGCGAAAAACCGGCGCCGGGGTTTTGGAATCTTTCGTCCACAACGGCCGGGTCGGCGTGCTTTTGGAGCTCCGAACGGAAACCGACTTTGTCGCCCGTTCCGAACCCTTTCAGGAGCTGGCTCACGAGATTGTGATGCAGATTGCGGCAATGGAACCCGAAAACGCGGAAGCTCTGCTGAAACAGTCCTACATAAAAGACGAATCGATGGACGTTGAGGGACTGATAAATTCGGTTATCGCCAAGGTGGGAGAGAATATTAAAGTGGAAAGGTTCTGC
>CAZGRD010000034.1:2202-3287 GCA_964528065.1 uncultured Candidatus Saccharibacteria bacterium | reverse complement strand
GGGCGGGAAATCGTTTCTTTTGATTGCGAGCTTCATGCCGATTGTGCCGACGAGCTCTTAGGAGACGGCTCAAACCCAGGTGATTTATGGGGGTTCAACATCTATCCCGACGGCCACATTGATTTTGTATCCTTACTGAATATTCGGCCGGCCGTCGGCAACCGTTCGATGGAAATCAAAAATCAGGAAATATGTGATAAGATAGAGAGTATAGTCGGGAAACTTTTGACAAATGACCAATGACAATTGATAGGTGGGAAACTATTTCAAAAAGAGACCAGTTGGGACATATCGCGGCCGAGATTTTCCGCGCCCGCAACGCGAAAGACCAAAGCGTTTTCCGCGCTATTCTTGAGCGGGCACTGGAGCTTGTCGATTTAACGTTACAAGACCGGAAGCGGCGGGGAGATTCATTAACGCTGTTTTATTTGAGAGACAAAATCGCAGAGGCCTATGAGAGCGGCAAAATTGAAGAAGCGGATAAGATTTACGCGGTGATATAATGATATAAAACACAAAAGGTCGGCCATAATTCATAATTCAAGAATAAAAATGAACAAAAAGAACATAATAATTCTCGTAGTCGTGGTGATTGTGATTGGCGGGATAGTATGGTTGCTCTCAACCGGCGCGATTCCAAGTCCCCGAACACAGGAAGGAACAGAAACGCCGCAGGGAACGGTGGTAGCGGACGGCACAAGTCCGGTAACCGAAGAAGGACAGGTGGTGACCAAAGCCGGCGAGCCGGTGAAGCTTGACGTAGAACCCGGAACGCCCGAGGCGCCCCAGCAGTCCAATCCGGTAAGTCCGGAAGATTTGCCGAGTTCGGCAATTGAATTTACGATGACCTCTTCCGGCATAACGCCGTCGAGTTTTGAAGTTCGCTCCGGCGAGGCTGTCACGATTTCCGTAACCGCCGGCGACGAGCAGACCCACGTCTTCAAATTCGACGACCCGTCGCTTTCGGCGGTTGCCGTGGGCGTGGGACCGGGTGAGACCCGAGCAATAACTTTCAACGCTCCGGCGAAAGGCACTTACGGTTTCCGCTGTGACGTCCCCGGCCACGCCGCGAGAGGCGAGACCGG
>CAZGRD010000034.1:0-2102 GCA_964528065.1 uncultured Candidatus Saccharibacteria bacterium | reverse complement strand
CGCCTCCGCGACGGGATGGCGAATGATTTAACCGAGAGCGTTAGAAGCGGAATAGCGCGGATAGCAACGCAGATAAACGCGGAAGATTTCACTTTTACGGCGGCGCCGGCTCCCGAGTCGAATGCTATTTATTTAATTTTTGGGACGTCCGATGTCCCAAATATTGACGGCAATGTTAGGACATCGGACGTCCAAACATTCCGTCTCCGCGATCTCGGTTTCGAGCGCGGCGGCGAGCTTATTTGGGAATCCTTGCGCCTGAACGCCTGGGAAGGGGAGATTGTCCGAGGGAGATTTACCCGCATTGACGACAGCAATATAAGGACATCCGATGTCGTTAGTAAGACATCGGATGTCCCCGCTATTAAATATTTCCTTTCCAATGACGGCGGCAGGCATTGGGTAGAGGCGGAACTCAATAAGTTTATTGATTTTGAGACGAAGGGGGGAGATTTCCGCTGGAGCGCCGAGCTTTACCCCTCCAGTGACCAATATAGAAGCCCGTGGATAAAGGTAATTGGGGTTGAGTACTACATTGTCAGGAAATAGATTGTTATAATAGAACCATGGCTGAGATTACAAAACAGGACGTGGGTGGAAAATTAGACGCGATAGAAATGGAACTTTCAGACATTAAGAAAAAACTTGAAAATATCGTCTACCGCCATGAACTTGAAGCCGTGAAAGAAAGAATCTCCGAACTTGAAAGAAAAGTCGGCATCAGGAAATGAATCGGAAAATTTTATTAACGGCCGTTATTGTTATCGCGATTATCGCGATTGTCGCCGTTTTCGCCACCCGGTTCGGCGGCGAGAAGGAAGAGGCCGCGCCGGGAGCGCCGCTCGGCGAAGACGTTTTCCGGCCGGAGAATCCGGACGCTCTGCAGACGGTGGAGGGCGGCACACGGGAAATGATTAAGGAAGAAATAGCGACGCCAGAAGTTCCGGCAGCGCCGGCGGCTGAATCCGAGAGCGAGCCGGCGGCCGAGGCGCCGATTGCTACGCCGGAAGGAGTGGCCATACCGACGAACGTGACGGAAATTTCCGGGCCGGGCGGTGAAGCGGCTTTGCGCGACTTCGAAATTAGAGCCGAGGGCGGGAAGTACTTTCCGGACAAAGTTGTGGTAAACGACGGAGATATCATTACAGTGAAACTCACGGCCGTTGACGGCGACTACAATATCTTCTTCCCGGATTTCGGTTCTTATCTTGCCGCGAAGCAGGGCGAAACAAAGAAAACGCAATTCCAAGCCACGCCGTTCGGACAATATCGGTTCCACTGCGAGGCGTGCGGGAACGGAGCGGAGGGGACGTTAATTGTAAATGAAAAATAACTTTTAGTTTTTAAACGTTTAGACATTTAAATATTTAAAGATGGCGACAATTGAAAGATTTGAAGATTTATTGTGTTGGCAGAGAGCAAGAGAACTTACGAAGGAAATATACAAAAACTTCAAAGATTTAAAGGACTTCGGTTTCAGGGACCAGATTCAGCGTGCTGCCGTTTCCGTAGTAAGCAATATTTCCGAGGGGTTTGAAAGCGGTACAAGGGAAGAGTTCATAAATTATCTTTATATTGCCAAGGGTTCGGCCGGGGAAGTTCGCGCCCAGCTTTACGTGGCGCTCGACGCCGGATACATAAATATTTCAACATTTACACATTTAAAAGGTTTGGCGGAAGAATGTTCAAAGCTGGTTTACGGTTTTGCGGTGAAGGTGAAGGGGGGAGCGAGGCGCGGCTTACAGCATAAGCACGTCGAGAAACCGGATTGGCTTGAGGAGCACCTTCGGGAAAATAACATGGTTCGCATGCCCGACGGCCGGATTGTTTCGAAGGACAGATTGCCGGATGTTTAAATATTTCAATATTTAAGAGGCTTTAAAACCGCCTTTGATATAATTATTAGTAAGCAAGATGAATGGTCAAAAATTTTTAACTCTTTTTCTAGCCCTCGGTTTGATTGCCTTGATTCCCGTTGCGTATTCCGCCACCCAACAGGTTTTTCAGGCCGGTTCGGGGATTGAAATTACAACCGACGCCGCCGGTCAAACTTTGAATATTTCAACGAAAGCGACTGACGGCGGTTCCATCCAAATCAACAC
>CAZGRD010000033.1:0-3404 GCA_964528065.1 uncultured Candidatus Saccharibacteria bacterium | reverse complement strand
CCGGTGGGAGTTCCAACGATAAGCGGCTGGGAGAAAGCACCGGTGCCGTATACCTGGAGGGCGTAGGCGGGAGAGGTAGTAGCGATGCCGACGTTGCCGCCGGTAAATATAGCCGCGTAACCAGCGCCCGCCGTCTTATTCACTGTAAGAGCATCTTCGTTTGCCGACTCATCAATAATGACTCCACCGTATTTTGTAACGCGAAACACATTATTCGCTCCGTTCATTCCGACAAAATTATATCCAGTGCCATCTTGTCTTGCCGTAATCGCGGTTCCTCCACCAGAAGTTATATCTGCCCTAATTCCAGAGGTACCAGAAACATCAAGCAATGTACCCGGATTCGTCGTCCCAATACCGACGTTGCCGGTGCCTGATTGCAACTGAATTACTCTAGTACCCGTACCATTATCAACAAATAATTGTAAATCTCCACTCTCTTGATTTCCAATATAAGAAACTAATCCACTTTGTTGCATCATTAACCCGTCACTTGCAGTAGAACCAGTTGTAGAATTGATAAGTTGAAAAGTCGGGCTTGATGCTGAATATAAAGATAAATTTCTCAATGGCGCCGTCGTCCCGATGCCGACGTTGCCGTTGTTCTTTATGTTGAGTTTGTCGTCATAAATTCCCACATATGGGGTTGCACTTGTTTCCCTGACTGCAATCGCTCTCAGTTCAACAGCTCCATTATTAAAAACAAGGCCATTTGCTGTTCCTTGCCCCTGCAGTCTTAGCGTTCCCGTCATGTCCAATTTAGTTTCTGGATTAGTCACCCCAATGCCGACGTTCCAACTCGTTGAAGAGGCGTAAAGATTTGAGCCGGAAAGAAGCCAGACGCCGGAGGAACCGGCGGAGATGGAGTCGACGTAAGATTTGGTAGCGGCGTGAGTCGCCCCGGTCGGGGTACCGACAATGACCGGCTGGGAGAAAGCACCGGTGCCGTAGACCTGGAGGGCGTAGGCGGGAGAGGTGGTAGCGATGCCGACGTTGCCGTTCTGGTCAATTCTCATGCGCTCTGTGGGTAAGGTGTCTGTTGTAACGGCTCGTGTACCAAATACTAAAGCGGCATTACCAAATCCTGTCGAAGTTATACCTAACGCTCCAACATACGCCGCAGGATTGGTTACTGCTGTTGAATAGCCATAGGTTGTCAAATAATATCTGCCTGCCCCATACTCTCCACCACCAAGATGAAGAAAACTATTAGCAATAGTAGCCGTACTTGCGGCTGCGTTGTCAGCTTGCACAAGAGCAATGTTTGTTTTTGATACTGGTGCCGTTGTCCCGATGCCGACGTTACCGTTTGCTAAGATTGAGACCATTTCTCCTGCATACGTATCAAAGCTAAAGACTTTCGTGGTAGGATTAGAGGTATATTGATTAGAAAAATGTAATGAGTCTCCTCCGTTTGAAGTTATATATTGATAAGGTCCAGGATCTCCTGCAGAATATCTAAATCCAATCTTGTTATTTTCGTGAGCTATTATGTTTCCAGCCACTGCCAACTTTGCTTGTGGCCCCGTCGTCCCGATACCGACGTTGCCGGAAGTTATGCCGAAAACGGAGTCCCCGCGGTTTCCGTAAAAGGCATAGTTTTTTGACGACGCGTTTACCGCGTCTCCATAAACTCCGGTGTTGATTGTGGCGGCCCCTGTCACTGAAGTATGCACTCCGTAGACATCCGCGCCAGCGCCTGTCATGTTGGCATAAATACCTCTATCACCGCTTCTGGCAGAGATGATGTTCAAATTATACAGCGGGTTCGTTGTTCCAATGCCGATGTTGCCGTCGTTTCGGATATATAACAGGGTAGTGCCAGCCGAGTCGCGGAAATGAACAAGGGTGCTGGTGCTGGTTGTTCCTTTGCCCCAGACCTCCAAGGTGGTGGTGGCGCTTGGTGTAGTTGTCCCAATCCCCACGCTGTCGCCCGTCGTCGTAAGATAGACGCTTGTTCCCCCATCAGTCCAGCCACTGCCGGAGACCACCGTGGAGTCAACATAGCTCTTGGTAGCGGCGTGGGTTGCGCCGGTGGGAGTACCAACAATGAGCGGCTGGGAGAAAGCACCGGTGCCGTATACCTGGAGGGCGTAGGCGGGAGAGGTAGTAGCGATGCCGACGTTGCCAGGTGTAGTAAGATTCGTATTAGTAAGTATCATCCGCGGCGTGATTGAATCAATAAACCACTTGAAGCCACTAAATCCACCTGAGATATTACTGCCCATTTCCACATAATTACCATCTACAAGCATATTAGACCCCGCGAATATAATATCTGTAGTATTTGCAGCGTTTCTCATCGTCACCCCACCAGAATTAGGAAGTCGTATCGTTCCAGAGCTTGCCCTCGTTCCTGTCCCAGCAGAAACAAAACCATTAACGTCTAAAGTTGTCCCTGGCGCCGTCGTCCCGATGCCGACATATCCCAGCGTTCCGTCAACTTTGAAATACACCGCGGAAGAAGTCGCGTTCCGGATTATGAAATCCCGCGCCGAGGCGGACGGCGCGCCAACTAAAACACCCGCTAAAATCAGGAAAAAAACGACTATTCTTGTTTTCCACAATTTGAGGTTTGACATTGGTTTCGAATTTGTTATCATAAAAGTATCACGAACGGAAAGGGTGCCCTGGTGAGGTTTTGTCCTCATCGGGGTCTTTCTTTTTTTTCTCCACTTTATTTTTAATATCCGCGACAAATCTTGTATACGGCAAAAAATCCGCGCGCTTCAGAAGACCGGAATAACGCTTATGATTGGGCACCATTAAAGCCAAGAGCTTGCCGTTCTGCATTAAATATTCAACTAAACAGTGAAAATCTCCATCACCGGTTACGATAAGCGCCTTATCGAAATCGTGCATATGTACCATTGTATGCAAAACAAGCTCCGCGTCCACATTGCCTTTTACATCTCCGTTGGGCAACTCCAGCGTCGGTTTGAATATGCAAATATAACCACTTTCCTGAAGATATTTATAAAGACCTTCGTTCCCTTTTACGTAACCAATGAATAGAAACGCTTTTACAACATCATATTTATCTTTGAGATATACGCGGAAACGAGCAAAATCAAGCTCCCATCCTTGCGCGCGAACGCCAAGATTTAAATTTTGACTGTCAATGAAAGCGTAGGTTTTTTTATTGTCTGACATATTTACAATTCAATAATCACGTTCCCGCTTGAATCGTGAATGACATTTCCGCCGCCGACGGACGATTTGAAAGTGCCGGCAACCTCAAGTTTATAAGTCGGTGCGGCTGTTCCTACACCGACATTCCCCTGCGTTGTCGCAAGCGTGGATGTTCCCGAAACCGCAAGAGTAGCAAAACTTCCCGAACCGCTTCCGCCACCGACAATTGAATCAACGTAGCTTTTTGTTGTTGCGTGATTTGTGGCAGTCGG
>CAZGRD010000032.1:0-3964 GCA_964528065.1 uncultured Candidatus Saccharibacteria bacterium | reverse complement strand
TACTTCAAACTCATTGCGTAGAGGTCAACTGTTTTTCCCTCGCCCTGATTAAAGTTCGTGGTGAAAATGATTTTTGATCCGTTCGGCCATGGGAACACAAACGTGCCGTCAAATGGGCCGGTGTACAGCGCAATCTCGTTCGTGTTGTCATACTCTTTAATGATAATCGCATTCTCTTTTATCCCAATCAAATGACGAGAGTCCGGGAACCAATAGAGACTACCGGCATAAGCTTCAGCATAGTACTTCACAAAGTTTTGAAGCGTTTCACTGTTTGTTTTTCCAACCGCGGGGAACGGCGTGGTTATTTTTGCTTTTGCTTGAATCACAATGCCCGGTTTTTTTTGCGGAGTCGGGGAGGGAAGCTGGGTATTTTCGGCAATCTGTGTATTCGTGCCAACGCGGAAGTTCCGGTCTTCTTTTCTGTCATACACGTAAATTCCGCCAACTGCGAGTTGCCGTTCCTGAACTTGTGTGCTTGCGGCGGGAACAGGCGAAACAAGCTGATTAGAAAGTATTGCAGGCGCTTGTGCGGTGTACAACACACGCTCATCGTCCGGCGAGATCACAAACGAGGCGCTTTGTGATGCAATCATTTGCATTTCTTTTGGAAACTTTGTTAAACGGGTGGCGCTGCGTTTTTTGAGCTCGGCAAGCCAATCCTCAAACAACCGTGGCAAACGATATGTGATGTCCTGTAGTTCGGCAATTATATTTTCTTTTGTAGGATCGAGCAGGATATTTTTTCCATCAAAAGAGAGAAGGAGTTGAGCGCTATCGGGCGACCACACAAGCGTTGCTTTGGTCAGATCAAATCCTGTGGCCGCTTGCGCGATTAATTTTGGCCCTTTTTGAAGCGAGAGAAAGTTATCGGTGAGTTCTAGCACATACAACCCATTTTTTGTTGCGATGGACGCCGAAGAAACATAAAAGACCACCTTTTGCCCGTCTGGCGATGGCACAATGTTTTGTGCACCGGTGAACGTAAGTGGAGTGAGGCTCGGCGAAGAAGGAAACAGCGTTGCAGCTGTTTGTACAACAAGTTCTTTTTCAATGTTGACGTGTTTTTTCCACGAAGCAAAACCATCTTTTTTGATTTCCACATCGTACTCACCAGGGTCGAGGTTAAGCGTATTGTCTGTTGCAGTGCTCAGTTTCCCGTTGACATAGACTTGTGCGCCGTTTGGAAACGAGTTTGCGGCAAGCAAACCGGTGCCCTGCAGAATTCCTTGCCGGCTGAACCGGTATCCTTTGGCGAACTGGATCGCGATAAGCGTTCCAGCGAGAAGGAGGGACCCGGAAATGAGAGTGATCAAAAGACGCTTCGAAAACATGCGCGTATTGTACCATGAAAAGGGAAGTTCGGGACTTACGAAGTAGCTCAAAAAGAGTCTAAATAAGTCATACAATAGTAAGAATACATAAAGATCGGGACTTCCCTTTTTCGTCATGCTTCCATGGTATGATCGACCATATATGCTGGCGTTCTCGAAACGAATTGGTATTGATTTAGGCACTGCAAACTCGCTCGTGTGGGTCCAAGGCCGTGGCGTTGTGCTCAACGAACCCACGGTTGTCGCGGTCTCGCTCAAAGATAACAAAGTTGTGGCGGTGGGGGAGCAGGCGCGCAATATGCTTGGTCGTACGCCGGACACTATTTTAACGTCAAAACCTCTGCGCAACGGTGTGATTGCTGACTACAGTATTACCGAGGCGATGCTCCGCGCGTTTCTTCAACAAGTTGCGGGGAAGTCTTTTTTCTTCCGTCCAGAAGTTATGATTTCGGTGCCAGCTGGGAGCACCCCGGTCGAGCGGCGCGCGGTACTTGATGCCACATTGTCCGCGGGTGCGCGTACCGCCTACCTCATTGATGATCCATTGGCGGCGATTATTGGCGCTGGCGTTCCCATTGCCGAGGCGAGTGGGAACATGGTGGTTGATATTGGCGGCGGTGCGGCTGAGGCGGCGGTGGTTTCGCTTGGCGGGGTTGTGGCGGGAAAAAGCGTACGTATTGGCGGCCACACACTTGATGAAGCGATCGTGAAATATGTCCGCAAAATGTATGGCGTCATTATCGGTGACCAAACTGCGGAGGCTGTAAAAATTGCGATTGGAACGGCGATGGAAGTAGGCGGGGGCAGAGATAGTGAAAGAAAAAGTGGCAGTGATAGTGGAAGAGAAAATCGGCAAACTGCCGCGCAAAACTCGATGGAAGTAAAAGGTCGTGATGCGGTTCAAGGAATGCCGAAAGAGCTTACATTGACCAGTGAAGAGATTGCGCGCGCAATCCAAAAACCACTCCAGCAGATCGTTGAGATGGTAAAAAAAGTATTGGAAGAAGTTCCACCGGAGTTGGCGAGCGACATTATTGACAAGGGCATTGTGCTGACAGGCGGTACCGCGTTATTGCGAAATCTGGATCGGTATTTGAGCCAGCAGATTGGTGTTCCTGTTTCTGTGGCCGAAGAGCCCATGTTATGCGTGATTAAAGGTATTGGTGCTGTGCTCGACCATCTAGAAACGTATATGCATGTGGTGCAAACAAAGGGGTGAAATGAAACTATCTAACATAGTAAAACTGTTTGAAGTGCCGATTTTTACCGGAAGTTTTCAAGAAGCATTTGCTGAAATAGCGCAGGCGCTTGAAAACAAAACATCCCACGGATCGCATGGGGTATATGCCGTCTACACGCCAAACACCGAGCACGTCATGCTTGCTCAGCGCCATCCTCAATTTTTACACGCATTGCAGTCTGCCGATCTCACATTACCAGACGGAATCGGGGCTGTGTGGGCGAGCAATATACTCTTCAGATCTCGTATAAAAGAACGCATTACCGGCCGTGAAATGATGTTTTCTTTGATTGAGTACTGCGCGCGCCACCATCTCCGTGTGTTTTTGGTTGGCGGCCGCGAACACGTCGCACAAAAAACCGCCGAGTATTTCCATACGCGTTTTTCTGATTTAGAAATTGCGTATGATGAAGGAGCCAACGTAGTAACGCAAGAAACTTCTGAAGAAAACTCGCGCATATTTTCTGCCATACAAAAATTCCAGCCCCAATTGTTGTGTGTTGCATATGGGGCGCCACATCAGGAGTTATGGATTGAACACTATCGCGATGAACTTTCACGCGCGGGAGTACGTGTTGCCATGGGAGTGGGTGGGTCGTTCGATGTTTTTTCCGGCAAACTGAAACTGCCGCCAGAATTTATTGAACACGCTGGACTGGAATGGTTTTGGCGGTTACTCCAGGAGCCGTGGCGGTTAAAAAGACAGACCGTACTTGTGCAATTTTGGATCAAAGTGTGGGCAAAGAAGATCTTCGGCTAACACAGTGTATTCCGGCAAATAACGCACTTCCAATTGTAACGCGCTTACTAATCGGCAGATTTTACTCGTTTTCCGTCATACCGAGCATCCACAACACTGCTTGTTTTTTATAGCGCCGGTCGCCGCGTGAGTTAATGCGGATTGCAGGGAGTTTCCCCCGTTTTCCCCACCGCTTGATTGTCAACGGAGAGACGCGCAGAAGACCACTCACTTCGCTGATCGTCAAAAGGTCTGGAAGGTTGTTGAGATCGACTTTTTCAACCGGACGGGGTGTTTTTCTTTTCACTGGGGCTGGGTTTGCAGACTCATTGCGTATATCCCGCGCGGTTTCTCCAGTAGAAGATCCGTATGGAAACTGTGGTGTTGGAAGGTCAGACATGTATTACTCCTTTATATATTGATATATTTGTATGTACCTAATACTAAAACAAAACAGAACACACTACACACATACACGAACTCAGAGTAACAGAGGCATATAAAAGGTGTCAATAGGGAAGAAGATCGGGACTTGCGTTTTTGGACTCAAAAAGCACAAAAGACTCATATATTTTGGGATCATTATTAAAAAAAGAAAGGGGCTAGTAAACTTAAAGCGGACTTTCTCTCAGCTTTTTAAGCATTACTTTG
>CAZGRD010000031.1:0-4530 GCA_964528065.1 uncultured Candidatus Saccharibacteria bacterium | reverse complement strand
TTCTTCAGTTCCCGCCAAAAATGACCGCGGAGCTCCCCCACTCTTTTCTTTTCTTTTTCCCGCGCTTCCGCCGTAATTTCCACGGCCTTCGCAAAACCAACGATTGAAGGAACGTTCTCGGTACCGGAACGCAGGCCGAATTCCTGGCCGCCGCCCGTTATAACCGGATTTAAAGGCGTTGAATCCGTATTGCGCGCAAAAAGCGCGCCGACGCCTTTCGGCCCGTAAATTTTATGAGCCGACAAAGTCAGGAAATCCACTCCGAGCATATTTACGTTGCAGTCCAAATACTGGAATGCCTGCACGGCATCGGTATGAAAAAGGATTTTGTAATCGAATTTCTTGATAATTTTCGAAATTTCGGCAACCGGCTGAATCGTCCCGATTTCATTGTTGGCGTACATTACGGAAACAAGAACGGTCCTTTCGTCCAGGGATGATTCTAATTTTTCCAAATCAACAAATCCTTTGCCGTCTACCGGAAGGACAACAACTTCAACTCCTCCGGCGGACAAATCCCGGGCGGTTTCCAAAACCGATTCGTGTTCAATGGAAGAAACAAGAATTTTAGGCGCTAGGCCGCTAGGCTCTAGGCGTCCAGCGCCTAATTGCCTAAAACCTAAAGCCTTAATAATACCGCGCAAAGCCAGGTTGTTCGCCTCGGTGGCGCTTCCGGTAAAAATTACGTCTCTGAAGTCTGCGCCGATTTTTTGCGCAACCGCATCACGGGCCGAATCAATTGCGGTAACCGCGTCCCGGCCGAAAGAATGAAGTGAGCCGGCATTGCCGAAAGAGGCGGAAAAATACGGCCGCATTGCTTTCTCTACCTTCTCATCAACCGGAGTGGTGGCCGCGTAATCCAGATAAATTTTTTCCATTTTAAGAAATTTAATAGGTGGGGTGTTCTTCCGCAATGCCCGATTTATGATTAACGTATCTTGCGAGAGCGAAAAGACCGCTCGAGAGCCGGTTTAAAAATTTAAGCAGCGGGTCACTGAGTTCATTTTCCTCCGAATATTTTTTTGCGAGCCTCTCTACCCGCCGGGCAATGGCCCGGGCAACATCCAGTCGGACCGAAAGCTCGGTGCCGCCGACAATAATGAATTTCTCGATTTTGGGCAAAAATTCATCAATTTTCTCGATTGTTTTCTCGAGTTCTTTGGTTTTATTCTCGTCGATTTTCGGACTTTTCGGGTAACCAAAACCTTTCGCCGCCACCTCGGCCTGAATTATAAAAAGGGAGTTTTGAATGTCTTTAAGAATTTTCGGGGCGTCGATGCCGGCGCTATTCGTATTGTCCGATTTTTCCGCGCCAACCCGGCAAAAACCAAGCCATGAGTTCAATTCGTCCAGGCCGCCTAAAAACTCAACAAGAGTGCTGCTTTTTGAAACAGCCCGATTATTAACCTTGCTCTCGCCTTTATCGCCTTCACCGGTAAAGAACCTGGTCTTCATATGAATATTATAGAAGCGAATCGGCGCCAATCAAAACGCAAAACCAACGCGAAAGCGTTTCACGCTCTTTTGCGCCATTGCGCTTCTAAAGCTGATTTAAGTCGGCGTCAATCTGCTCGAACTCGGCGTCCAAGTCTCCCAGGTCCAAACTGTCCAAGTCGTTGTTAATGACCGAGGTCGTGTCCCCTCCCAAAACTTCAGTTGTTTCCCCGGCCGGCGAGAGCGCCGGTTCGGGTGAACGGTAAATCAACCAAATAGCTAAAACGGCAACGACTATCACCATGACGACAATTGTTATAATTTTCTTCATATTTTATTAAGGCGTTGAAGTTGAATTGTCTTCGTTTGTTTCAACCTCCAGATCGTCAACCCGCGGAATTTGGGCAAGCACGACAGCCGCATCTTTTACGGCAACGTGGGCCTGCCGGACAATTTCTTTTACCGCCGTTAAGTCGTTGTGAAGCGCCTGTCTCGCCTCGCCGACATCAACTTTCAGATTTTCTTCCGTAGTAACGTCGAACGAATACGCTTTTCCGGCCTGTGTCTCAACCGCCGTGCGGGCGGAAGCAATGGCAGTATGAGCCGCGGTTGTCGCAGTGCGGACCGCTGAAACATCAAGCCCATGAGTTTCGGCTTTGTCGGTCCGGCTCACAATGTTTTCCAAAACCTTGTCAACTTTTTCCAGAACCTCCAAGAAATGGGTTGTCATTTTTTCGTTCAGGGCGTTTACGCTCTCACTCAAGCGTTCAACAATCTGGACTTTCTTTTCGTCCTTAACTTTTTCCAAACGCACTTTCAGTTCTTCCCGAGTGGTCTCCAGTCGCTCTTTAACGTCTTCTCTTTCGTTTTCAAGCCGACTCTTAAACTCCTCGCGGCGCTCTTCAAGTTCTTTTTTAGCTTCTTCCCTTTTTATTTCAAAGCTTTCTTTCTCTTCTCCGCGCAACTGCTTTATTTCAAGCACTTGATCGGCTCTTACGCACCTTAAAAGACCTTCTCTCACTTCTTCAACTTTTTCGCATGGGAGAGCATCTCTTAACTCTATGCCTTTTTCCTGCTTGTTTTCTTTGAAATCCTCGCGGATTTTCTCGGTTTCCGTCTTGAACTCCTCCCGGATTTTCCCCGCTTCCGTCTTCGGTTCTCCCCGGATTTCCTCTTTTTCTTCTTGAAATCCCTGTTTGGTCTCGCGAGCCCGGTCGCGAAGGTCGTCGGCCGTAGTCGAAGTCACGGTTTGAGCCGCCGCCGGCGTAACGAGAGACGCCGCAAGCAACAAAGAAAATAATGTTTTGGTCATGTCTTTATTATACCAAATCATACCGAAATTTATCAGCTGGGGTGGGCGACGGGGATCGAACCCGCAAGTCTCCTGTGCCACAGACAGGCGCTTTACCATTAAGCTACGCCCACCATTTCTCCTTTTTTCCTAAGCGAGAAAGCCGCCTAGCATACCCAAAATCTATTTTTAGTATTCGTCCAATTTCCCGATATGTCAACCCTCGGCTCCTCAACTTCCGGACTTTTGTCGCTCGATTTTCTCTTATATTTCTTTGTTTTTGTATTTCTTCAAATCTCTTTTCAAGTTCTCGGATAGCCTTGGATGCTTGCCTTTTTTTAACGATTAATTTGTCGACGATTTTCGTCAAAATATAGTGAGTATTCTCGCTGCTTCTCGAGCTAAAAACCCAGGCATCTTTCCAGTGAGATTTTCTTTTCGTTATGGAGTAGATAGACCCTTTTCCTATAAATTCGTGGACCTTGTCCAAAACTTCAAAATTAGTCTGACTTATAAAGAGAACATAACCGCGATTTCTCTTCACGATTGCGCCCTCGCCATCTACAAATCCCGCAACATATTCCCAAGTCATACAAATTATTATACCAGCTCTGTGGCAGATATAACAGGACCCATAAAAAGAAGTTCACAAAATACTGCGCCTGGCTTTCTTTTTCTCGCTTTTTATTTTCTTGGCGCGGATTCTCGCTTCCTCGGCGCCCCGGCGGGGGGAGGTCGGAATCCGCCGCTTAGGAACTTTGAGCGCCTCATTCACCAATTCATTCAATTTCTCAAACGCCTTATCCCGATTCAGTTTCTGCGAGCGTTCTTCTTCATTTTCCACCCAAAGCTCATCGAGGTGATTGATGTGACGCTCAAGCTTTTTCCTCAGCCTTTTCTTCTCCGAAGGATTCAAGGCTAAGTCCCCTATTTTAACCCAAAGCTGGACCTTTGTCGAACGACGGTTGGCTTTTTGTCCGCCCGGTCCCGAGGAACGCGCTGCCTTGAATTTTATGTTTTCTTTATCAATTGTCATTACATTCTATTATAATTGATGGATGACCGCGTTCATAGACGCAATCGGCGGATGGGTAATAGACCACAATACCTTAAGGTATCTTTTTGTTGTTGGGAGCATCATTCTCCAGGGAGAGATTGGTACTTTCATATCGGTAACTCTTATTCTCAAAAATTACCTGAGCTGGGGGGGCTTTTTCGCCGCCGCCCTGGGCGGCATTGTTCTCTATGACGGATTCCTTTTTTCAATCGGGAAAGCGTTAAAAAACAAACCGCTCGGCGAAAAGTGGGAGAAAAAAATTATTGAGAACAAAAGAATAAGCCGTTACCTCCAAAACAATATGAGTCGCCTTCTCATTATTTCGAGATTTCTTATGTACATAAACGTCGGCGCGGTCGTTCTTGCCGGACTTACGAATATGAAACTCAAGGATTTTTTAAAAAACCGCATCTTTGCCGACACGCTCTGGATTTTAGCCTTAACCTTCGGTTCTTACCTTATTCTTTCCGGTCTTATTCTCCTGAATCTCCAGCAGATTGAAATAGGAATAGCGATTTTCCTCGTTATCGCTTTTGCCGGCCACGCTCTTTTCAGGAAATCGCTCTCGAGAAAAAACGGTTTATCTTCGCGGCCACTATAAAATCGTTTTCCGAAAGACCGTCTATGGCGTGGGTGGAAAGCGCTAATTTCACGCGGTTGTAAAAAACATGAATGTCGGGATGATGACCTTCGCTCTCGGCAAGCTCGGCCACTTTGTTTACAAAACCCATCGCTTCTTTGAAGTCCT
>CAZGRD010000030.1:3682-4772 GCA_964528065.1 uncultured Candidatus Saccharibacteria bacterium | reverse complement strand
GTGTATTGCTTGTTCAGGATGCAGTATTGTTTGTTGCGGAGGCCGACGCAGCCAAAAATATTATTGGATTGATAGCAGTTATTTGCGTAGTACACGTCATATCCCCCTCTTCCCACCACTTCGAAAAAAATCCGGGAGCTATCAAGACCTACGTCTATTGATTCATACACAAGGTCACAAATGCCGATTCCATAAGAGTCATAAGAATCATTAAGTTTCAAACCACCGTGAACAACATACTTCGAATTCTCTGACCCCCCGACAAGGTCAAAACAGCCATAACAGTTTTTTGAATTCAACAAGTGATTCCCCACAACCTTTACGGTATTCACAAGTTGCGCGTATTTTCTGGGGAAATTCACCGAAAGGTCTTCAAGCTTCTTTCTTATGACATCTATCAACTTTCTGTCGCCAAAATCCAGTTCGGCGATTCTTTTTTCAAACTCGCTCTTGGTAAGCTGTTCGTTGAAGATGCAATAGGACTTATTGCGCAGTCCTACGCATCCCACGCAGTTGGAGCAGTTTCTGCAATCAAGTAAGAAATAAGAATCGCTGCAACCGGTGCAGTCCTGGCTCCAAAAAAGGCGATAACATTCGTCGCAATCTATGATTTCGTAACAAGATTCAACTTTCTCCGTGCGGAGGAGGTCGGCCGAATCGCGCCCGTGAACGGAGGCGCGGGAGAAAAGCACGTTTTCGTTTTCAACGGCGGCAAAAATCAGGTAGCAGTTTTTGCTCTCGTGACTGTGGTTTTCATATTCGGTGTTTACGGAGTTGGTGCTGAAAAGATTAAGCAGTGGAACCTTTTCGAGAAGTTCCCGGAACTGAACGAAAAAGGGCCGGGAAAAGTCATACTCTTTACCGTAATCAAGCGGACTCCACTCGTCCGACCACCAGAACTTGGAATCCACCGCCTGAAAATTTTGCGAGGGGTCAAAAATAGAAAGCAAGTCTTCGGAGTGTCCCGGCGCCCGGCAGCGAGTCTTATAAAGCGTGCGTTCGTTCCGCCACGTCATTCGGCGGATCATCCGGCATTCCGGGCACCAGGTCGGCGGCGGGACATCTATTTTTTTGTAAAAATTAAAGTCCT
>CAZGRD010000030.1:0-3582 GCA_964528065.1 uncultured Candidatus Saccharibacteria bacterium | reverse complement strand
ATTCTCTATTCATACCACCTCGGCTTGATAGCATTGCTCGCAGTACACAATCTCCTTTCTCTCCGGTGAGTAGGAAGTTTCAAATTCGTTGGGGCAAGCACCTGCTCCGTGCTGATGAGTTGCGGTGTTTTTGTAGATATTGTTTTCACTCTTCTCTCCGGTACATTGGCACTTTCTGTGCCAGAGTTTCAAGGGGTTTCTTAAAGCCACCCTGCCCGCGTGGCGGCAATTATAGCAGAACTGCGGCAAAGGTATGTTCATTTTCCGGTAAAAAGCCAACTCTTGGGCGGTGATTTTGAAAGCTTCGGTACATTGGTCTTCACACTCGCCCTTATGAGCACAGCCTATCACCTCCTGCAAAATACTATCTCCCACTTTCTCTATCAAACCGGGAAGACTTTCAGGATTCACGGTAACCTTGTGATTTCTTTCCTCCGGCTCATCCCAACGAAAATTGTTTTTAATCACCTCTTCTTTCGTAAGCGGGTAATGCTCCTGAGCGACCGTATCCCGATAAAGAAAAGGAGAAAATTCAACCGGAGGAAACTCTCCGTACGGATACGCGATTCCCCGCGAATCACGGTAAGGGTTTTCGGTCATTTCTTTTACTATTTTCTCGCGCAAAGCCTTGTATTCCTCTTCGGAATACTGCCTGTTCAAAATACAGTATTGCTTACTTCTCAAGCCGATGCATCCGAACAAGTCGGAAGAAGTGAAGCACAAACTGCAGTACTCGATGTCTTTGTTGTCACTCCAACAAGCATCCGAAAACATACAGTGATAACTGTTGTAACCGTTCGAGACGCATTCGTAGGAAAACTCCAAGTCGCCCCAAGACATATAGTCGTAAACGTCTTTGGCGTTATTGCACCAAAAAACGAATTTACAACCCCTGGCGTTTTTAATATAGAAAGACCGGTGGGTGTTTTCGACATTCGCGATGTAGTCCCCGGAAAAACTTTTGTTCATTTGCCCGTGGTAATATTTTCGGGGCGATGAATAATAAACTTCTTTCATGTATTTTCCCCGAAATAATTTTAAACCCTCCCGAGTATGAAGTTTCAATTCTTCTTTCTTTTTGAAATACTCCTCTTTTGTGTGGGACTTATTCAATATGTGGTATTTTTTGTTCCGAAGTCCGGCACAACCGATGCAGTCCGAACAATTCCGGCAGTCGTAGAGAAACATCGAATCGCGGCAACCCAGGCAAGACTGCGAATACATCAACCCGTAGCAGTTTTCGATATCGAGGCATTCATAGCAGCTCTCGTTCTTAATTGAATAAAGATTGTCGAAACAGTGGCGGGAATAATTCAGGTAATGGGAGTAGGCGCAGTCTTCGTTGCGCATCGCTCCGTAGACCAGATAACAATTCTTTAACTGACCTGCGCAGTTGGTGTATTCGCTGTTTAACATAGCCGTGCCCGGCAGGTTATTTACATATGGCCGGGGCATCCGGTTTTGTAGCTCCTTCCACTGCTCGAAAAAGATTTTCGAAGAGTCATATTCCTTTCCATAGTCCATCGGGTCCCAGGAATCCCCCCACCAACAATCGGCACAATAAATAGTAAATTTAGTTGTTTTTGGGTAAGCCGCTATCATCGACCTACCGCATTTGTCACAGTCTCTTTTGTAAAGAGTGCGTTCGTTTCGGTAAGCCATTCTTCTCTGCATTCGACACTCCGGGCACCAGGTCGGCGGCGGGACATCTATTTTTTTGTAAAAATTAAAGTCCTCCGGTTCAATCCAGAACTCCTGATGACAGTTTTGGCATTTCCTTGATTCTCTATTCATACCACCTCGGCTTGATAGCATTGCTCGCAGTACACAATCTCCGGACGGTCGGGAGAGTAAGGACTTCTTATGTTTCTTTCACATTTCGCGCATTTCCTTTCGAATATTTCCGCCATTGGGTTAAGACGCTTAATACGGCCTCTGTCCCGGCAAAGCGGGCACTGACGCGGTACGGGAACCTGAAATTTTCTGTAAAAATCAAGCTCCATTTCAATAAGCCGATAATTCTTGCCGCACGCCCCGCATTTCAAAATCTCCTTTAATATGCCGTCTTTCACGTCGCGGATATGATCGGGAATATCCACTGTTGCGTCCTTGTATTCCCGTTCATCATCCTCACGCCAGGCAAATCCCTGTCGCAATGCTTCTTCTTTACTCAAAGGAAACCATTCATAAGCAGTTGATTCGTTATAAGTCCAGATAGCAAGTTCCGGCGGGAAATATTCGCCGTAACGATATTCCCTTCCAAGTTTATCCCGATAAGGCATGTCCATCATTTGTTTCTTTATTCTCTCCACCATTTCCTTGTACTCTGCTTTGCCATATTGTTTGTTTAAAATGCAGTATTCGCCTTTCCTAATACCCGCGCACCCGAACAGATTCCCGGAACTGTGACACCCGAAACAGTATTCGACGTCGTGGGCATAGTAATTCCAAATCCCGAACTTGTTATTGCTTGCATTCAGCCCCGTCCAGCACGAATCGTATATCCATTCTCCGTTGTCTCCAAAAACAGACCAATCATAACTTTTGGCAGCCGGGCCGTTCTTCAGTAAGTAGCAATAGCGGACGTCTTCCGCGTTTGCGACCATATAACAATCATGGACATTTTTCGAGTTTACAATATATTCCCCGGAAACATTTTGATTTTTCCTCCCGTGAAATTCCCGACGCGGATACTTCAGGATAAAAGCTTCGGTTTTCTCCTTGAACTCTTGAACTTCTTTCCAAGACCCCAAATCAAGTTTGCTCTTAAAATCCTCGTATTCGTCTTTTGAATACGGTTTGTTGAAAATGTGGTAGTTCTTATTGCGAAGGTTGATGCAACCGATGCAATTTTGACACCCCGTAAGATCGCGCGAAAACCATACGTCATTGCAATCGTTGCAGTCCTGCGAATAAAAAGCCTTGTAACAGTTATCGATCTTTTCCGAGTCATATGACAATTCGCAGAAATTCGCAAAGGAAACATCGAGAGAATCTTTTATATCCACGATTTGATTCACGTATGCGCTGCTTTCCCCTCCGGTGATACGAAAAGCCAAATAACAATTTTTCAAACTCGAAGCCGCATTACAGTACTCGCTGTTCAACATGCCGGCATAATCCGTGTAGAGCGCGGGGACCGGCACGTCTTCCTTAAGTTCCGCAAACTGTTCGAAAAAAGAACGAGAGAAATCATAATCCCTGCCGTATTCTTTCGGGTCCCACTTATCCGACCACCAAACGTCTTGTCGGTATATTTTATAGGGAGAATCGGGATGGTGAGTGGTAATAAGCATCTCCCCCGTAAAGTCGCATTTCTTCTTATAGAGAATCCGGTATCCCTGCCATGAAAGGCGGCGAATTAACCGACACCGCGGACACCAAGTAGGCGGCGGAACTTTCATCTTCTCGTAAAATCCAAAGTCGTCCGGCTCTATCGTGAACCGGTTTTTGCAATTTTGGCAATTCCTAACCTCGCTGCCCATTCTATTCTTGAGTATAACACTCCTTTTAGGTGGTATACTTAAGTATACCACCTCGTATTCATTCCAGTTTTAACGAAAGAATTTTAGAGACTCCATC
>CAZGRD010000029.1:1753-4832 GCA_964528065.1 uncultured Candidatus Saccharibacteria bacterium | reverse complement strand
TCAAAAAACTTTATCGGAAACCGGAATAAAATTTCCCTGAATTCAAAATGAAAGAACCCGAGACAAGCTTCTGCCTCGGGTTCTTCGCTTTTTATGCGGCGGAGTATCACTAACTCCGCCTCAGGCGCCTCCGTCGTTCTCCGTTCCGCCACCGGCGGTTCTGGGCCAACCACCTTTTCCTCTTTTTCTTATCCCTGACGCCAGCCAGGTAGAGGATGCCGTCGAGCGCGTGAACGATCGATCCAGCGACTCTCACGTCGGTGATAGCCGCGTGAGTGGCTTCCCGATCGTTGTCGCCGTGGCGTCGGGCGGTCTTGAGCCGTTCGTAGGCGATGCTCAAGTTTCTCCGCCAGCGGGAGGCGTTGGCGATTATCTTTCTCAAGTCGAGCGGCATATCGTCTCCTTTGGCTGCACGCCCTCTTGGTTTAACTTGCCGTTCTCGTTTTAGCGTTTATTTATGATATTGTCAACTATTTCTTTTAAGAGCGCTGCTTGGGCCGGGTTTATTTTTTTAACCGCCTCTTCAAAACAGAAAAAAGCGGCCTTGTCCGCTTCCGGAAATTCCTCCTCTTTTCCCGACCAGGGCAACCGGACTTTGAAGGTTATGCTTTTCATAGCCGTAGGGTCACAGTCGCCTTCAAAACTCCAGGCGCGGACCACCTTGCCGCTTTTCTGTCTTATGGGTGAAAGCGGCTTAAATTCTCCCTCCGGCTTGAATCCGGTCTCTTCCTCAAACTCGCGTTTTGCGGCGGAGAGTCCCTCTTCGTTCTTTTCCACTTCGCCCTTGGGGATGCTCCAGGCGCCTTCGTCTTTGTTTTTCCAAAAAGGCCCGCCTTGGTGGACCAAAAGAAACTCAGTTTTTCCTTCGCGGATTCTCCACATCACGAGCCCGGCGCTTATTTTCGGCATTATAAGAAGATTATAGGTGTTTACCATCTTTCATCAAATCTGCTATTATGTGGGAAATGAAAATCCTAAGAGCCAGAAATATCGTCATCGCCCTCGTAATTGTAGCCGTGATTGTGATTATTCTCCTCACAAGCCGCGACAAAGGGCCGGGCTATGAATTCGCGACGGTTTTAAGAGGAGACGTTACGGAAGAAGTTAGCGTAACCGGCAAGCTGAAACCCGCCGAAGACGTAGACCTCGCTTTCGAGACGAGCGGCCGGGTTGTAAGCGTTACGGCAAACGTTGGAACTTGGGTTTTTGCCGGCCAAGCTCTCGTCCGGCTCGACGCTTCCGAGCTTTCAACCGAGCTTTCTAAAGCCGAATCGGACCTTGCCGCTCAGGAAGCGGGGTTGAGCGAGAAAAGAACCACTCTCGATAATCTTTACACGAGCATCCCGAACGTTTTGAACGACGCTTACATCAAAGCCGATGACGCGGTGCGGACGAAAACGAGCGGGCTTTTCGGCGGTTCAAAGGGCTCGGCTTACAACCTTACTTTTACGACCTGCGGAGAGGCCGCGAAGCTTGAAAGCGTTCAAGGGAAACTTTCTTCCGAGAGCGAACTCGACGAGTGGAATACGGAGCTTGCTTCTTTAACCGCCGTATCGTCCAAAGAAAGCCTTGAGGCGGCGCTTGTTTCCGGCCGAAGTCATCTAAACGTCATTGCCGGATTCTTAAACAGCTTGAACCAAGCCATGAGCGCTGATTGTCTCATCGGCGACTCGTCGCTCGATACTTATCGGGCGAATTTGAGCACTGCCCGGACCAACGTTCAAACCGTCGCCACTTTAATAAGCGATAAAGAACAGGCAATCGCTCTTCAAAAGACGGTTGTGATTTCTTCCGAAAAATCGCTTGAAAGTTACAAAGCAACCGTTTCGAATATCGAAGCCCAAATTTCAAAAACGGTTATCTATTCACCGATAAGCGGTACCGTTACGGTTCAGGATGCGAAGGCGGGGGAAATCGTTTCCGCGAACACCGCTCTCGTTTCGGTTATTTCCGCGAGCCGGCTGGAGGTTGAGGCGAATATTCCCGAAGTTGATGTCACTAAAGTCAAAATCGGGAGCGAGGCGGAAATTACCCTCGATGCCTACGGCTCGGACGTAATTTTTAAGGCAACCGTTTCGAAAATCGACCCGGCCGAGACCGTGATTGAAGGAGTGCCGACCTATAAAACAACTTTCCAATTCAAGGAGAAAGACGAACGGCTAAAATCCGGCATGACTGCCGATATCACCATTTTGACCGAAACGAAGAGCGGTGTTCTTTACGTTCCCCAGCGGGCGGTGGTTCGTGAGGACGGGAGGATTTACATAAGAGTGGAGAAAGGCGGTTCAATTGAAGAAATAAATGTTGAAATCGGTCTCCGCGGCTCGGACGGCGTCATTGAAATAACGAACGGCTTGAACGAAGGGGACAAAGTTATCACTTTCATAAATAAGTAAGATGGCGCTTATTGAAGTCCGGGATCTGGAGAAAACTTACACTACCGACGGCATTAAAACCCCGGCCGTTCGGGGTTTAAATTTTGAGATTAAGAAAGGCGAGTTCGTGGCGATAATGGGGCCTTCCGGTTCGGGCAAGTCCACTCTTCTTCATATTCTTGGTTTTTTGGACAGGCAGACAAGCGGCCATTATTTTTTTGAAGGTAAGACAATAGACGAATATTCCGACGAGGAGCTGGCTAAGGTGCGCAATGAAAAAATAGGATTCGTTTTTCAGTCTTTCAATCTTTTGGCCAGAACGACTGTTTTGGAGAACGTAAAACTGCCGCTCATTTATTCAAAGGCGTCCGAGCGTGAATGGGAGAAACGAGCAAAAGAAGCCATAGAAGCAGTCGGTCTTTCGCACCGGATAAATCACGAGTCCTCCCAACTCTCCGGCGGAGAAAAACAACGGGTGGCAATTGCCAGGGCGCTTGTTATGAGCCCGGCTGTTATATTCGCCGATGAGCCGACCGGAAATCTGGATTCAAAATCGGGCAGTGACGTTATGAACATAATCAGGAAACTCAACGAAGAGAAAGGATATACCGTTGTTTTGGTCACGCACGAAACGTACACCGCCGAACACGCCGGCCGGGTAATAAAAATGCTCGATGGCCGGATAGAATCGGATTTTAAAACTC
>CAZGRD010000029.1:0-1653 GCA_964528065.1 uncultured Candidatus Saccharibacteria bacterium | reverse complement strand
CTAAAAATAGCTTTCAAGGGGCTTACCGCCCATAAATCACGGTCTTTGCTTACGGTTTTGGGGATCGTAATCGGTATTGCCGCGATAATTCTTATAATGTCCATCGGCAAGGGCGGCCAAAAGTTGATTTTAAACCAGGTTCAGGGTCTGGGCTCAAAAACCATTGCCGTTTTGCCGGGCCGTGAGCCAAAAGGACCGACGGACGTTGCCAGCTTCTTCCTGGATTCTTTAAAAGAACGCGACTTAGAAAGCCTGGGGGATAAGAATAACGTCCCTTACGTTGAGGACTTAATGCCCGTTGTTTTCGGGTCGGCCCGTCTCGCCTACAAAGACGAAACTTATCAAGCGACGATATTGGGCGGCGGCAGTGCCGAAAAAAATAACGTTATGGCCGAAATTTTCGACGTTGTCCCCGACAAAGGCGAATTTTTTACCGCAAGCGACGTTTTTTCTCAAGCCAGTGTGGTTGTTATCGGCGATAACGTGCGTGAAGAACTTTTCGGTCCGAACGAAGCTCTTGGAGAGAAAATAAGGATAAACAACAGAAGTTTCAAAGTCGTGGGAATCCTGCCTTCCAAAGGACAAGTTTCGTTTTTTAATTTTGACGATATGGTTTTAGCGCCGTACACCACCGTTCAACAATACATCTTAGGGCGAAAATATTTTGACCGGATAATTGTTACAGCGAGTGAAGAGAAATATATAAAAATCACCGTTCAAGACATAGAAGCGACCTTGCGCGCCAACCACAACATTACCGATCCCGGTAAAGACGATTTTTTTGTGGAAACTTCGGCTGACTTGGTTGACCGTATCAGTGTTATCACTCTCGCTCTTACTCTGCTTTTGACTTCCATTGCCGCTATCTCGCTTGTCGTGGGAGGTATCGGCGTTATGAATATAATGCTGGTTTCGGTTACCGAGCGCACTCGCGAGATAGGTTTGCGCAAAGCCCTTGGAGCGACCTCAAAGAATATTCTTTATCAATTTTTAACGGAAGCAGTCATCCTTACCGCCGTGGGCGGAATCATCGGGGTAATACTGGGAGGGACTTTATCGTTTGCGATTGCCATTATTATAAGCAATTTTTCGGGATTCGTTTGGCCCTTCATTTTTCCGGTAACGGCGGCTCTTTTGGGCATCGGTGTTTCGGCTGTGGTGGGCCTCGTTTTCGGCATTTATCCGGCGCGAGCCGCCGCCAAGAAGAACCCGATTGAGGCCCTGCGGTACGAATAACGGGTTATGCTATAATAATGAAAACGAATTCAAAGGTCGGTAATAATATCAGTAACTAGTAACTATATATGAAAGTTTTGCACAAAGTTGCCTTCGTTCTTCTCGTTATCGGAGGTTTGAACTGGCTTCTTACCGCTTTCGGCTGGAACGTGGTGGCTTACTTGGGTGATACCCTCGCGACCATTGTTTACGTTCTTGTCGGTCTTTCCGCTCTCTACGAGATTTTCACCCACGGTGGAAATTGCAAGAGCTGCGGAAAAGGGGGAATGGCATCGTCAATGTAATAATCCGGACTATTTTCCGGAAGTCCCGCCCCGATTTACGTCGGGGCGGGATTGTTTTTGGTGGTTTGACATTGGGGTGTCTTTATGCTATAGTGAATAAGCACTAAAGAAGTCAATTTTCCCCCACCACCGG
>CAZGRD010000028.1:0-5759 GCA_964528065.1 uncultured Candidatus Saccharibacteria bacterium | reverse complement strand
AAAAGAGAATGAAAACCCGCTGCGGGAAGGGCCGGTATTCGCGAAAATCGACATCGATTCCCCGGCCGCCCGCCGCGAACTTGCCCGGCAAAAAATCGCGCCGGAGAATATCCCGAAAAGAGGGCAGGTCGTGTATTTTCATTTCAAAGTGAACTGGGGTGTAGGCGGCACCTCTTGGGACGCCACGCCGGAGACGCACCCCGACAACAGGAAGTTATTCGAAGACATAGGAAAGTTTCTCGGTGAAGACGTGGCGTGAATCGATTTCATGATTCCCGATATTTCAAAATCCTGGCGGCGGGAAAATCGGTGCGGCGTGATTGAGTGCAATAGTTTGCCGCTTATCGGCAACCATCATTTTCCTTATACCGGTCCGATACGAAATGTGGCAGAAGCAATATGGGATATGGTGTTTCCAAAAACACAAAAGGCACCCGAACGAGCGAGCGCCCATCGAGTTTAGTCAAATAACCTTAGTGTCCTCCTGTCATGTTTTCAGTATAACAAATTAAATTCATGACAATCGGGCCGCCTGTGCATAAAAACACAGGCGTCATTTTTCCCTTATATTACCTTGTGAAAACCCGTTTTTTCTGATACGGTGTAATTCATCTACGCCTATGTCAAGCGAAAGAACGCAACAATTGAAGCGGCCGCCGATTGTGGTCGTAATGGGCCACGTTGACCACGGGAAAACGGCGCTTCTCGACCACATCAGGAAAACGAACGTCGCGGAAGGGGAAGCCGGCGGCATTACCCAGTCGATCGGCGCTTACGAGATAGTTTACGCCGGCGAAAAAATCACCTTTATCGACACGCCCGGCCATGAGGCTTTTTCCAAAATGCGGGAGCGCGGCGCAAAAATCGCCGACATCGCCATCCTGGTCGTTGCCGCCGACGAGGGCGTAAAACCCCAGACCGAAGACGCCTTAAAATACATCCGCAAGGAAGGGATGCCATATCTCGTCGCCATCAACAAGATAGACAAGCGCAATGCCGATATCGAGCGGACGAAACAAGGATTGGACAAAGCCGGCGTTCCGCTTGAAGGAATGGGCGGTAACGTTTCCGCGCAGCTCGTATCGGCCAAAACCGGTGAAGGCGTAAAAGAGCTTCTGGACCTTATTCTTCTTGCGGCGGAACTCGAAAATTTCACCTGCAATCCGGAAAGCCCGGCAAAAGGCATAATCCTTACCGTCCGACCCGACTCTCAAAGAGGACTTACCGTCGGCGTAATCGTAACCGACGGAACCCTGAAGAAAAGCGGCGAAATCCACACGCCGAGCGCTTCGGGGAAAATTAAAATCCTCGAAGACTTCCGGGGCAATGAAATTTCGGAACTCATTCCGAGCGCTCCGGCCATTATTTTGGGATTTCAAAACGCGCCCGAAATTGGGGAGGAATTTTCCGCGAACCTCGAAGCGATAACGAAAAAAGCGGCCGTCGGCAGAAATTCACGGCAAAAAACCGACTCCGAAAGAATGGGCCTCAAAGTTATCTTAAAAGCCAATGAGACCGGTTCTTTGGAAGCGCTCTCGCACATAATCGAAAAAACAGTCGGGGTGGAAAACATAAACATCATCGACAAAAGCCCGGGCGACATTCACGAAAGCGACATAAAACTCGCAGGTTCAACCGGAGCAATCATCCTCGGGTTCCGCGTCAAAACCGACAAGGTGGCGGAAAATACCGCCAAGATGCAGGACCTCATTATCATGACTTCGGACATAATCTACGACCTCGAAAAAAACCTAAGGGAGTATCTCGACAAAAAAACGGGGACGGAAAAAGCGACGATTGAAGTGCTTGCGACCTTCGGCAAATTGAAAAACGGGCGTCAGGTGGTGGGCGGCAGAGTTGCCGTGGGTCCCGTGAGAAACCGCGAGAAATTTGAAGTTGTCGAAGGGGACGCGGTAATCGGCAACGGGAAAATCGTAAACCTCCAGTCGGGAAAGAAAGACGTTCAGCTTGCCGAAGAAGGCATTGAAGTCGGGCTTTTGGCCGAAACAAGCACGGAAATAAAAACCGGCCACCGCCTCGTTTTCTTCGCCAGAGGCGAATCCGCCTCCGGCGGAAAACAACCAAAATGCGACCTTTCCGCGAACTGAAAACGGCAAGTATTCTGGAGCACGAATTGAATAACATTCTCATTCGCGACTTCGAATTCGGCAGCACGCTCGTAACCATCGTTTCGGTTGAAGTTTCTTCGGATTTATTGCAAGCTAAAGTGAGAATCGGCATCATTCCCGAAGAGAAAAGTTTGGAAGTTTTTCAGGCGCTGGAAAACAAGAGAAGAGAAGTACAGTACAAACTATTGAAGAAAACGAGATTAAGGAACGTGCCGAAACTCGTTTTTGAAATCGAGAATCATTAACGGCCTGGTAGCCAAGTGGTAAAGCAAGGGTCTGTCTCCCTACGGGAGATCTGCCGTAGGCAGACAAAACGCTAATGTACTACGTTTACTTCTTGAAAAGTCTGGCAAATAATGATTTATATATTGGTAGCACGGAAAACCTGGAAAATCGCTTCCTACTCCACAACAGCGGGAAGGTGAAATCAACGAAAGCTTATAAACCCTGGGAATTATTAGGATACGAAAAATATAATTCCAGGTCTGAAGCAGTAAAACGCGAAAAGTTTTTAAAAACCGGACAACAAAGAGAATTCTTGAAGAAAAAATATGGCCTGGTAGCCAAGTGGTAAAGCAAGGGTCTGCAAAACCCTTATACGGGAGTTCGATTCTCCCCCAGGCCTCCGACGGAAAACGCGTAGGAAAGTTATTCCTACGCGTTTTCTGTTTTATGATATAATTATTGGATGAAAAAACGTTCTTGGACAGAAAGTCAACTAAGAGATGCTGTAAAAAATTCTTTTAGTTTCCGCCAAGTATTGAAAAAGATTGGTTTAATAGAAGCCGGCGGTAATTATGACCAAGTAAAAAAATATATTGGGGAGTATAAATTCAGTACCAAGCACTTTAGGGGGAAGGCTTGGAATAAGGGGATGCGGGGCATAGGCAAACCAATATTACCACTCAGTAAAATTTTGACCAAAAATAGTACTTATCAAAGTTTTAAATTAAAAAAGAGATTGTTTGGTGTAAGGTTAAAGCAACAACGCTGTGAGAAATGCGGTTGGGCAAAAAAAACTGAAAATGGTTACTTGCCACTTGAGCTTGACCATATTAACGGGGATAGGCATGATAATCGAATAGAGAATTTAAGAATCCTCTGTCCGAATTGCCACAGCTTAACAGCTAATCACCGAGGTCGAGGCGGTAAAAAATATGCCCGGGTGGAGGAACGGTAGACTCGCGACACTTAAAATGTCGTGGCCACAACAGGTCGTGCCAGTTCGAATCTGGCCCCGGGCACCAGAAGAAGCTTCACGTGCTACAAATATTGAAATGGTCTCATGAACGATAAAATACATTTCCTAAACGGTAAGTTCGTATCGGAAGAACAACTTGCTGTTTCTCCCCGCGATGTCGGTTTTTCCCGCGGATATGCCGTTTTTGATTTCTTAAAAACATATCCGCGTCATCGTCCCTTCAAACTCCGAGAACATATTGACCGGCTCTTCAATTCAGCCGACTTAATCGGCCTGCAAATGCCGTGGAGCAAGGAACAAGTGCAAAAATGGGTCTTGGAAACGCTCGAAGCGAATAAAACCGACGAAGAAAAATTCATCAAGATAATGGTTTCGGGCGGAGTTTCAAATACCATGCTCCCATCGGAAAATCCGACTATTATGATATTAATAGACCCGGCGGTTCGGTATCCAAAAGAGCGTTACGAAAAAGGAGTCGGTGTTATTGCCGTAAAACATAAACGTTATAATCCCGCGGCAAAATCCAATAACTATATCGAAGGGGTAAAACAGACGCAGCGAGCGAAAACAATAGGCGCGGTTGAGCCTGTTTATTATTCCGACACCCAGGTATTTGAGAGTTCAAACAGCAATATTTTCGCCGTTATAGACAACAAATTACTAACTCCTAAAACAAACGTTTTGGCGGGCATCACGCGAGCGGTTTTGCTGGAAATTTTAAAACTGAATGTTCCAATGGAGGTTGGGGATTTTACTCTCAATGAATTATTAAGCTCGAACGAAGCGTTTCTAACCGCTAGCGGAAAGGAAATAACGCCGATAACCTCGATTGACGGCGAACCGGTCGGAAACGGCAAGGTTGGGGCAATCACGAAAGAGGTCATGAATCAGTTTAAAGAGTACACACTTTCGAATCTGTGGTAATTATTGATGATAAATCTAACCCAACATCCGGCTACCTGGAGTAATATAGTTTTCATAGCCCCGATTATCGCGGCTTTTTATTACGAGCTGACATATTTGGGCATTATCGGCCTTATCGGAATAGCAACTTCTTCCCTGTATCACTACTACACCGAAAGAAAATTTTATTTCGCGGACCACGCCGTATCCATCATTCTTTTGGTCTGGAGCATATGGCTTGTCTACCGGGGAGGATTCGAACCGAAACTTCTTTTCTACATCCTGCTTGCCTTCGCGGCTCTGGCGGCTTATTTTCTCAACACGGAAGAAAAGGGCAAATATGAAATCCGCCACAGCTATTGGCACCTTTTCATATCCGTTGTGGGAGTTCTTTCCATATTTATATTCGTCTTCTGATAATATAAGATAAGAACGCATGAAAATAATTTCGTTGAATATCTGGGACGTTCCCTTATGGTTTTCGGTGAAACGCGGGGAAAGAATCTCCCGTCTCGGGGAATTTTTCAAAAAACAAGGCGTGGAAATTATCTGCCTTCAGGAGTCATTTGACGTGAAACACCGCAACGATCTCCATAATTATCTCGGTAAAAGTTTTTACAAGGCGAGTGAGAGCGACACCAACGGAAAAACAAGGCGCGTCTTGCTTTTTAAAAGGCTTGATTTAACCGGCGGCCTCGTAACATTCTCCAAGCTACCGGTAAGAAAAAGCTATTTTGTCCATTTTCGACGCTTTGTCGATATGCTGTTTTTCGAATACATCGGCCGGAAGGGAGTTTTGGAAACAATCGTGGAGACGCCCAAAGGACCGCTCCTCGTAATGAATACCCACTTTCACACCGGCCGGACCTCCGTTGACCATCGTGTCCGGCTAAAACAACTTCGCCAGCTTCTCAAGGCGGCAAAAGCCGTAAAAAATATGCCGACGATAATTGCCGGTGATTTTAACGAAAATGACATGTTTAAGGAAAAAGACTTTGCCCACCTTTTGAGAAAAGCCGGTTTTCAGGACCCCGCCCGGGGCGAAAAAGAGGAAGCAAGGCCAACAATAAGATTCGGCAATCGTTATGCTTCAAAAACCTGGTTCAACCGTAGCCCGAAATCGAGACGCATCGATTATATTTTGACGAATAACCTGGAAAGCTTCGGCTGGAAAATCGCCGATTTCAAGGTTCTCGACCAACCGAAAAACCCCTTCTCCGACCACGACCCGGTAATGCTGGAGATTGAATAAAAGCGGGAGAACCGGATATTTTCCTGTGAAAAGCGGTGGGGGTGAGATTCGAACTCACGATGCCCTTTCGGACATAACAGTTTTCAAGACTGTCCGTTTAAACCACTCACGCACCCCACCGCTTTTCACAGGATTGCGTTTTATAACCAATCGCTCCGCTCTTGGATAAAACGGGAACAAGTGCGGCGCATTAGACCTCTCTGCCAACCTTCCCTAGCCAGTACAAACTAACGCTAATCCTTATTTTTAACAACCCCCTCGTCGTCTTTGAGCC
>CAZGRD010000027.1:0-7152 GCA_964528065.1 uncultured Candidatus Saccharibacteria bacterium | reverse complement strand
TAAGAAGAGAAGAAGAACTTCGGAGAAACGTTCCGCCGGAGATCACAATTCCCCCAGCTCCTAAGAGCGAAGAAAACAGGATGGCCGCTGAAAATGAGGCTCGCGAGAGAGAAAAAGCACGCAGAAGAATAGAAGCAAAGGACAAGGAAAAGCGCGAAGCGGAAGAAAGAGCACGGCTTAAAGCCGAAAAGGAAGCCGAGAGCAAAGCGAAAAAAGAAGCGGAAGCCGCACTAAAGAAAGCGGCGGCGGAGCAAAAGGAGAGAGATAAAAAGGAAAACGCGGAAAAGGAACGGGCGGCAAAAGAACAAAGAGATAAGGAAAAAGCGGAAAGGAAAAAGCGCAAAGAAGCCGAGAAAAAAGCCGAACGAGAGGCGAAAGAAAAAAGGGAAGCGCGAATAAAGGCGGCTGAGAAGGAAATAAAAGAGAAAAAGGAAAAGGAGAAAAAAGAAAAAGCGGAAAGGGAACGAGCTGAAAAAGAAGCCAAGAAAAAAGCCAAACAAGAGGCAAGAGGTATAACGATAAAAGGATATGCAAAAGCGGTAGGGGCAGGATTGAGAGGCGCAAAGGAAGGTTGGCAAGAAAAGAGAGTTGAACGGAAAGGTAAACCGCTCACGGCGACCGAACGGCAAGAGAAAACTTTCCTAGATTTAGAAAAACAATTCGGTATTAAAAGAGAAGAGCTTGAGAGTGTTGAGGGATGGAACAAGCTATCACCCGGCCAGCAAGCCCTTGTCTTGGAAAACTTAAGGCAGGTTACCCTTGGCCGCATCCAGGAAGAAGGACTAGCAAGAACGCAAAAAGAAACCGCCGAAGCCAAGTTCTTGGGCCGGGTCTGGCACGGCTTTTTCAAGCGGTACTACGCCGTAAAAGCCGAAAAGGCAACCGCCGAGGAAATAATGGGAGGCGGAATGGAAACCCACGGTAAAGTGCTTGAGCAATTGGTCGGTGGAATGGCTAAAATGGGACCAAACGTAGAAGTAAATGAAAACGGCGAATTGGAGATACAGTACGCTAGACTCATAAACGCTACTCCCGAACAAAAAGAAATTATTGACAACTTTAACAGGATAGCGACCGAGTTTAGCAAAACACCTTTTCGTTGGTCCGAATCGTTTGCCTCAAAGAATGAAAGGGAGAAATTCCAAAAACAGAGAGAAGCTTATGAAGAGGCAAAGAAAGAATTGGTTGAAATGTTGGTAAGAGAAAATAGTGATACTGAAGAATTTTATGCGTTTGCTATGATGGAAGTTGTTTCTGGCGTCGATCAGAGGGTAAGACTTAGTCAATTCCTAAATACCTGCCCCGAAGCCGAGAAAGAAATCCAGAAAATCCAATCAAAATGGGCTTGGGTTAAAGCCGCGAACAGCGTCGTTGCCGAACGGGGAGGTTACATGGCTCTCGGTTATGTTACCCGGGCATTAACAATCAGTATGTTTGGGCTCATCGGCGCCCCGCTCGCCGCCGCTGGTATCGGCAGTTGGATGGCAAGAAAGAGGACAGCCGAAGCTCTTACGGAATCGGCGAGAGCAAAAAAAGAAATGGGGAAAGAAAGAGAAGAAATTCTGACTTTCACCTCCGCCGAGAACCTTTCAAGAAAAATCAACGAAATTATCGATGGTATCAGATCATTTGGAGCACCAGAGAGCGAAGAAGAACGTGAAAAAACTACAGACCTACTTCTCAAACTTAAAGCCAGAGCCGATTACACGTGGCGTCAACTGAATATGGGGCTGGTTAATTTCGGCGGAAGCGACAACAAAACCGCCAATCAGTACGAACTTCTCCAAAGCCTGGCGGAAGCCGAAGTTATGTTAAGGGCACTGGAAGACGAAGAAACAGAAAACAAACTCCTCGACCGCTTGAACAGTTTTATGGGAGTTCGGCAAGAGAGAATGGGGGCTCGTTATAAAAAACAGCTCCGCGACCAGATGATAAGAGGGGCCATAATGGGCGCGGGCTTTGCGACATTAGGTTATGCCATCCGCCACCTCTTCTGGGGCGGTCAAGATATGTCTGACGCCGACCTGCGACCGGCGCAAGCGCCAACCGAAACGCCGCCGCCGGGAGCACCGGCTGAAACAGCGGGAACGGGGGTGCCAGCCGACACTGTAGAAATTGGCGGAGCGCGACCCGGTACAACGGGAGTAGGTGAAGCTCCGGGACCGCTTCCTCAGGGCGTACCGGGTACAGAGGAAATTATTATGCCGACGGTACCGACTATGTTTGAAGTCGCGGCCGGAGACGATGCCGGAGGATACGTTGAGACAGTCGGCGCGGGCGGCTCAGTCTGGCGGGCAGCCGAGGACCAGCTTGAGAAACATTTCGGCAAGGCGTTTGCGAACCTTAACGAAGGTCAGCGAACCTACATTATTGACGCACTCAAAGATAAAATAGTTGCCAACCCGGAAAAATACGGATTAACCGGAATCACAGACCCGGACCAAATACCGGTCGGCGCGAAAATCGACTTTTCGGAACTCATAAAAGACGGGGGTGAAATGGAGAAAATATTCGGCAAAGCCGGAGTTCTCTCGGAAGCACAGGTGGATAACATCGTTCGGAACAACGAAGTCTTGCGAACATGGGTAGAGGAACACCCGGGTGAAAAACTTTCGTCCGGAAAAGTTGAAGAAATCTTGAGGGGCGGGGCGCCCGAGACCGCGGCAACCGAAACAATCCCGGCCGAAACGGTTCCGGCCGAAACCGTAGCCGGAACAGCGGGCGCAGAACAAGTGACGGGCGTAACGCCAGCCGAAGCGGTTCAGGAAATTATTGCCGGTGAAAGAAAGGGAGAATTTATAATTCCGGAGAGCGGCTTTCTCCATAATGCCCGTGTCCGCTTTACCTACGACAGCCGAACCGGGTTGCCGATCGGCCACACCGTAAGAGGAGTTCTCTTCGGATTTAATCCCGAAGATAAGTTGAAAGACGGTTGGTTTGAAACAATGAGCGAAAGGCTTGATATCACTACCGGGCGCGGTCTGACGGCTCAAGATGACTACCTTTTCTCACGAGTAAGAAACCTGGAAATTATCGAAAGAATAAACGATAAAATGCCTAAAAATACTCCTGAAGCGAGGTACTTGGGAATGATAACTGACGTAACAAGAAGAGCAGTCACCGAACGCTTCGGCGACGTTCTAAAGTTCTAAAAATCGTTAAGTAAACCGTCCAAGGATTCACTTTCCTCTTCAAGCCCGCTGAAACCGTCGGGCAGAGTTTGCTCGTCTTCTGCCGGAGCCGATGATGTTGACGTGGTCGCCGTGACTTCGGTTTCTGGTTCTACAATCGGTAGCGCAAGCTGGGCGTCTTCCTGCTCGGCGGAAATGGGAGCTTGGTTGTAGGCCGGCGACGGGCTGAACAAGAGCGGCACGTAAGCCATCACCAGTCCGAAAGCTACGAAAAGAACCACTACCGTAACCAAAGTTTTGTTCTTTTTAAAATCCATAATTATTCGCGTGTGCCTGTTCGTTAAGGCTTCCGCATACTAAATATTACCAAATAATCCGGCCTGTGGCGAGATTTCCTCCTTGTAAGTAAGGGGTAGTTTAATCATATCCGGCACGTTCCACTGGGGAATCCAAAGGTAGCCCTGATTGCGGATAAGGTCGAATATTTCCTTGGTGATTTTTACGTCCTGGAGACAGTAACTTTTCAGCTTTTCAATCTCGCCGCGGGCATACATATCAATCGCTTCAAGACCATGGCCGGTTTTGCCGATGCCCAGATTTGCCTCCGCCAAAACTCCCAAACCGATTCGCCGGCCGAAGGACTTTACGATTTCTTCCAGAATGTCGTAATGAGGAACGGCCGCAAGATTGAACTTGAAATATTTTTCCAGAACCGGAACGTCGAAACGCTTACTGGAAAAACCGATTATGAGGTTCGCGTTTTTGAAAAAATCGTCCAGTTTTCCGAGTTCGTTCTCGTCAAAACAAAAATATTCGTTCTTGTTGTACGAATAGACGCCCACTACCGAAACTTCAAGCTTATCGACGTTTTGGTCCCCGCCGACGTCGGCAAAAGTGTTCTTGGTTTCGATATCGAAAACGACTTTGTCAGTCATTAAAAATTAGTAATTTTTAGACGTGCCTGTCCGCCACTTTCGACGCGGCATAGCTTTCCGGCTTAGTTCTCACTTCAAAGTTGTTCGCCCGGATTATCCCGACCACTTCCTGAATCAAAACGCTTGTCTTGCCTTTCTCGCCGATATCAGCGTGAATCTCAAAAGACCAGTTGTCCCCGGTCGAATCCTTCTTTAACTCCTTTAGAACCAAATGAGCGGTCTCAAGCGAGAACATCACCTCCTTGATTATACGGTCGCGAAGAGTGTGAAACTTGCCGCTTTGAAGCCGCCGCCAAAAATAACGGCCGCCGTTGCCGATACGGTGAACCACAATCGCCGTCACAAAGTCGGCGTTCTTGTTCTGGAGCCATTCCGAGTCGGTGCCGATAACGACTTTGTATTTCCGCTTCGGGTCAGCCGCCATAAAACGCAAAATTTCCGCGACGACCTGGGTCGTTGTGAGTTTCAAACCGAAGGAACTGTTGAAAAGCAAATCCATTTCTACAAAGTATTCTCGATTAAATCTTTTGTCAATTTTTGTGGGCAGGGTGGGATTCGAACCCACACGCCTTGCGGCACAAGGTCCTAAACCTTGCATGTCTGCCATTTCATCACCTGCCCGATGTTAGTAGATTATAAAGTCTAGTCTCTTGTTTGACAAATAATTGAACAAATTTAATCCTTAAAATCAGCTCCGGGGGTTCTAATAAGAAAGAACCCAAATCATATCATCCTACGAAGAGGACACGCCAATGAATAGCACTTCGGGTATGCCGTGGGAAGTCGTTGTTACCTTCACCGGCGAAGACGGGAAACAAAAGCTCACCATAAGCGTGGGTGACAACCGGGGGATACTCGTCCCGAATGCCACCATTATTATCGTGGACGGCGACGAAACGAAAACCCTCAAGACGGACAGCAACGGGCTTCTGGTCTATCAGATAAATTTCACAGAAGAGAGTCGTTACATCGAAGTGAGGGCGGGCACAACAGACGATCTCCGGTGGAGAGCGCGACTGAATGGACCATTCCCTAGGCAACCTCGTAGCCCATAATATTATAAGAAGAGCGCGACGCCACTGGTTTAAACTGGTGGCGTCTGCTTTTTATATAAGCAAACCTTTAATTTGACAAATACTATAATATATGCTATTCTATAATTCGCACATAAACAGCTAAAGACAGACCACCGTTTCACGATTGCGCTAGGGAGCGCGGGAGAAAACACGATGACTAAGATAGTGGCAGTTTGCGCCGCCGCCCTCGCTATCCTCGGAGCGGTGATTGGTTCATTCACGAACGCCTGGTTCGGCCTCGCGTTTTTCGTTGCGTTCTTTGGGGGATTCATCCTCGAGGGACTGCGGCGAATACCGGCCAAGCCACCTCACATGGGTCAGCTGACCATTCGGGGCAAGCGCATCCCAGGTGAGTTCAGAAACGAGGGGTGGAATTTCTTCCCTCTCTACCCGTACTGGTACGGGTTCGTACTAGTCAAGGTAGAACGCATTCCTTTCACGGTCACCGTGCAAGGAGCGCGGACCCCCGACCGGGCGGAATCAAGAATCCCGGTACTCATCACTCTCCGACCGCTACCCGGCTTCCTTACTCAATACATCGACAGCGGAGAAGAAGAGGGCGTAAGAACCCAGATCGAAGGAAAGATCCAAGAACGAGTCCGGGAGTGGGCAATGGGAGCGGAGGAAGGACCCGCCGATTGGGTCGAACTCAACCGTTCCCAACTGGAAGGGACGAGCGTACTCGTGAAGCAGATCGCGAGCGACTCAGTTACCGAGATCCCGAAGCGTGCCCAGGACGTCCCGACGTGGATCTGGCTACGCTACTACGCAGAACCGCAACCCACGAAGTTCCTCAAAAACGAAAAACCGTGGGCGAGGAACAAATGGAGAAAGGTGCGGGATGTGCTCGCGCAGATCGAGCACGATCACGGACCCGGGGAAGTTGAGAAGCTGAAAACCGCTGTTCGCGGGCGGAAAGAAGAGATAGATCAACTCCGCACCGGTAGCGGCAACGTAGTCCTTCAGGACCTCGGCTGCCGCCTGGAACGGTTGAATCTAGGCGAAATCAGCGTCCTTGGCGGCGTAGGTGAAAAGGCTGAGGCGCAAGCGAGAGAGAACGAGGAACGGCAAGCGGAAGAAGTGGAGCTCAGGTTTGTCCGTGCCCGAATCAAGGAATTGATGGCTCCGCCGTTCAAGTACTCCGCTGAGCAAGCGCTCGAGATCGTCCAGACCGAGCGAGGTAAGGTCGTGAAGACAGTCGCGGAGAACAAGCTCAACATCTCACCTGAAACCAGGACGATGGTTGAGAGAATCGTCCCGGACATCGCAGCCGCCATCGCCGGAAGGAGGTAATAACAATGAATACCAACAGCGAGGGCGTGCCTTCACAGGTATGGTGGACGCTTGGGATTATCGTAATTGGGCTCCTCGCTCTCGGCGTCTGGGTGGCCTTCTTCAGCGGGAAGGCTGGGGACAAGGCGGCAACACAGACGGCCGTCCCCCCCTCCTGTGAGGAATGGGAGGCCCAGTACGGCGTTGTCTCGTGGGACAAGTTCCCAGAGGACACGCTCCACGTCGGACTAGGGGAGGAGTGGGTCATCCGTTTGCATCCCACAGAGGCGAGTGGATGGATCATCCTTGACCCGAGAGCTCGCGACAACTGGACCCGACCCACCGGTGTGACTCACATGATTTTCTCCGACGGTCTGGAGATTACCGACGCACCGGGGAAGACGGTGGAACGCGGAAGGCGCAACACCTTCCGTACCTGGGGCGAGGGATGCCTCCTCGTCCAGGTAAGCGGCTTCTAGTCGCAAGCACGACATGCGCCCCGTTCCGACTTCGGTCGAGCGGGGCGCGATTGTTTTTTAAATACTCCTGCAAAACACAAAACCCCCGAAGGGGTTTTGTTTTAACAACCGATTAAAATCAATTGTTAGTCGATGCCTACTCCCGGTTCTTCGATAACATCGACATTTAGAATGTCCAAAACAATTCTCGGGATGAAGAAGGCGAGAGCGGCCACAACAATGGCGACAACCGCGTAGACGAGCTTCTTTTTCGCCGAAC
>CAZGRD010000026.1:3282-7708 GCA_964528065.1 uncultured Candidatus Saccharibacteria bacterium | reverse complement strand
AGTTTCAAAATTCAGCCGGCCGAATTTGTGGCCATCGTCGGCCGCTCCGGCGCCGGCAAGTCCACCGTCTTGAAACTCCTGATCGGCGAAGACAGGCCGACCAAAGGACAAATCTTTTTTGGTTCGTACGAAGTCAATAAATTGAAATCCAAGCATCTTCCGGAATTTCGCCGTCACATCGGCGTTATTTTTCAGGACTTCCGGCTCCTTACCAGAAAAAACGTCTTTGAGAACGTTGCTTTTGCGCTGGAAGTCTGGGGCCGGCCGCAAAAGGAAATCAACGAACTCGTGCCCCAGGTTTTGGATATGGTGGGGCTTCGGGACAAAATTTTCAATTTTCCGCCCGAACTCTCCGGCGGCGAGAAACAGCGGGTCGCCATCGCCCGGGCCATGATTACGAGGCCGGATGTTCTGATTGCCGACGAACCGACCGGCAACCTGGACCCTTACAATACCTGGGAAGTGATAAAACTCCTTACGAAAATAAACGAACTGGGCAGCACCGTTATTCTCGCTACCCACGACAAGGATGTTGTGACGACGCTCGGAGAGCGGGTGATAACTTTGGACAAGGGAAAAGTGATTAAAGACGACCCGACCGGTAAGTTTATACTTTAAGATATGGTAACGCTATCGAGAATAATCAAATTCGCTTGGCAGGGATTCCTCCGGAACGGCTGGCTTTCGGTTTCGACGATAGGCATCATGATTCTCGCCCTCCTCGTTTTTGAAAGCTTGATTTTATTCAACGTCATCGCGGGCGGCGCCATAAAATCGGTTCAGGAAAAAGTGGATATCAGCGTCTATTTTAAGAGCAACGTCTCCGAAGATTCCGTTTTGAACATCAAGCGTTCCTTAGAAGGCCTTTCGGAAGTAAAGGCGGTGGAATACGTTTCCCGGGAAGAAGCGCTCGAAGAATTTAAGGCCCGTCACGCCGACGACGAAACAATTGTCCAAACACTCGAAGAACTGGATGAAAATCCGCTTCTTGCTTCCCTAAACATCAAAGCCAACGAACTCGGTGAGTACGATACAATTGCGAGTTACCTGGAAGCTCCGAATTTGGCGGACTCCATCGAAAAAGTCACCTACGCCCAGAACAAAGTCGTCATCGACCGTCTTGATAAGCTTACCAATGCTACCGAAAGAGGAGTGGTGGCGCTTACAATATTCCTCGCGTTTCTCGCCGTGCTCGTCACTTTCAATACCATTCGTCTTGCCATATTTTCGAACAGGGAGCAGATTGAAATTATGCGCCTGGTCGGCGCTTCCAACAGCTTCATCCGCGGGCCCTATATTGCCGAAGGAGTGCTTTATGGATTGATTGCCGCGGTCGTGAGTTTCGCCATTCTTGTTCCCGTCATAAGTTTTATGTCTCCCCACATCGCCGGTTTCATCTTGGAAGTGAATCTGGGAGATTATTTCGCAAACAATTGGGTGAACCTCATTTTGTATCAGGTTCTTTTCGGCGTTACTTTGGGAATCGTCTCAAGTGCTATCGCGATAAGAAAATATCTGGAGTTTTAATTGCATCCGGCTCATTACATTCGCCGGGTGATTAATTTTCTATATTGATGTCCCTCGCTTCGCTCGGGACACTTTGCCTCGCTTTTTAATTAAAGTGGCCGAAGGCACTGAGCGAGCGAAGCGAGTCGAAGTGCTGCCGGGCTTGGATTCGAACCAAGGTGACGACTTCCAGAGAGTCGCATCCTACCGCTAGATGACCCGGCAATTCTTTAGTATTATTGATAAACCATGCGTAAGAATAAATCAACTTTAATTTTGGGAATAGGCATTGTCTTGCTTCTGGTTTTTCTGTTCGCCTACCCGCGGATGAAGTCGGGGAACGGTTCGGGGGATTCTTCGGTTGTGCCGTGCCTTCTGCCGAACACACCTCTTCTTCAGCACATCCACCCGCGTCTTACGATTTTGGTTGACGACGCTCCCGAAATAGTGCCGGCCGACATTGGCCTTAGCGGTTGCGAGCAGGCGCTCCACACCCACGACGAAACCGGTGAAATCCACGCGGAAGCCCAGGACAGGCGGGAATACACCTTCGGCGACTTTATGGGTGTTTGGGAAAAGTCTTTTGAACGGGAAGGTTATTCTTTGAAGGCGACCGTAGACGGCAAAGAAATCGTAAATCCGGCTGGAATTGTCTTAAAAGACGGAGAGCAGATTGTTCTGGAATACACAACGTCGAAGGGAGAGTAAGGTGATTAGGTTATTTGCCTCAAAATCGGTCCATATGGACCGATTTTGAGGCACTACAGAAACTGCGGTGTTTTGCCTTCGAACTGGATTTTTTTGAGCGTCAGTTTCCCGTCTTTAAACTCGGCTTCCAAAATCTTCATCCGTTTGCCGTTTTGCATCGTCCAGACACCCGGTTCGGGGTTTAGCGCCCGGACTTTTTTCTCAATTATCGCCGGGCTATCTTTTTCTAAATCAACGTACGCGTCTTCGGTTTTAAACTTCTTGGTATAGGTGGCGTATTCTTCGTTTTGAACCTGCGGCTTGATTTCGCCGCTTACGAATTTCGGCAGCGTTTCAATAAGCAATTCTCCGCCCAGCTCCGCAAGTTTTTGCCTCAACGTTGAAAATTGTAAATTGGAAATCGGAAATTCTCGTCCGGTAATTATCGGTCCGTGATCCATTTTTTCGTCCAAAAGATAGAGAGTAACGCCGGTCACTTCGTCGCCTTCCAAAATCGCGCTTTGAATAGGTGAAGCGCCCCGGTGGCGGGGTAAAAGCGAAGGATGGACGCCGATTGTTCCAAGGCGGGGAATTTGCAGAATTTCTTCGGGAATTATTTTGGCATAGGCGGCAACGATGAGGATATCGAATTTGCGGACATCCGATGTCCCAAATATTGGCGTTAATGTTAGGACATCGGATGTCCTAATATTTTCCGGTTGGAGTACCGGAATATTATATTTTTGAGCCAGGATTTTTGTTGGCGGAGCGGTCAAAACCTTTTTCCTTCCGACGGGCCGGTCGGGATTGCAGACTACTGCGGCCGGAAGGAAGCCGGCGCCGATCAGTTTTTCGAGGATTGTGGCCGCAAAATCCGGAGTGCCGAAGAAGACGTAGTTATTCATGTCTAATTATTATAAGATTAAGTCAGATTATGAGGAAATCAACAAACAAGAAGAGCTATTTGGACCTTTTGAAGGAAAGAAAAACCGATTCCAGGGTTTATTTTCACCACCAATCGGTCGGTCTTGAGCTTGCCGAAACGCTGGAAGATAAAGGGCATAAATCGCTTTACATGAAATTAGCCAAAGATTATGATGCTCAAGCTCTCCTGGAGCTTGCCAAAGACGTGGCAATGCGGAGTAACGTTCAAAACAAAGGAGCTTATTTCATGAAACTTCTTCCATCCGTGAGAAAAACGAAAAAACAATGACGAAAATACTTTCCATAAGCGACAAAAAAGAAAACGCGTTTTTGCGGAAGAAGCTCCCGCCGCTCGATTTCTCAAAGATTAGTCGGAGGGAACTGCGCGAACTCATTGCAAAAATGAGAGTGACGATGAAAAAGGCCATCGGTATCGGACTTGCGGCAAACCAAATCGGCAGAACCGAGCGTCTTTTCGTTGCTCAGGTTACGAGTTCGCGGGAGAGCGGAAGCGATGAAAAATTTTATGCCGTTTTGAATCCTAAAATCGTAAAAAGTTCGGGCAGCAAAATTGAAATGGAGGAGGGGTGTTTAAGCGTGCCGAGGAGGTACGGCGTGGTTCCGCGATTCGAACGGGTTGTTCTTGAGGGCTATAACTTAGAGGGTAAAAAAATAAAACTCAAGGCTCGGGGATTGCTCGCAAGGGTTTTTCAGCACGAAGTGGACCACTTGGACGGAAAAGTTTTCGTTGACAGGACAAAAAAAATATACGAGGTGAGAAAACCCGAATGACAAAAGTTCGTCTTTTCGTCGCTATTCTTATTCCCCAAGACATTCGGGATTCGATTGCCGAACTTATGGCCGACATTCAAAAAGTTCGCGGTCTGCCGCGGGACATCCGTTTCGTGCCGCCCGAGAACTGGCATTTTACTCTTACCTTTCTGGGCTATCAGGACGAATCGGCAATTCCCAATATATCGACGTCGGACGTCGATAAAATTGAGGTTCGGTTTGAAAAGTTAATCTACGGGCCGCCGGGACCCCGCCCGAGGATGATTTGGCTTACGACGACAGGGCAAACCTCCGAAGAATTGGGGAAAATCAAAGAAAAACTGGAAGACAAGTTGGAAACAAAAGGCATAAAATGGCAGCGCGAACTCCGCCCCTATCGGGCGCATATTACGCTCGCCCGGTTTCCGGAAACGCCGTTTGGTAACCTGCCGCCGATTGAAAAAGAAATCGACTGGCGGTACGAAGCGCGGGGAATCCGCCTTATGAAATCCACTCTCAAAAGAACCGGCGCCGAGTA
>CAZGRD010000026.1:0-3182 GCA_964528065.1 uncultured Candidatus Saccharibacteria bacterium | reverse complement strand
CCACAAAAATAATTTGAAAAATCTTATCGTCATTTTCGTTGCCGGTCTTATCGTCGGCGCCGGCGCTTTTTACGGCGGCGAGAATCTCGGCTGGTTCCGGTTTCCTTCGGGGGCGGTGGTTCTTCCGCCGAATGCCACAAGCACGATTCTCAATGCCGACATGGGGCTTTTCTGGGATTCGGTAAGTCTCATCAAAGAGAAGCATTTCAGAATAAGCGAAGTAAGCGACGAAGATTTGCTCTACGGAGCGATAGAAGGAGCTTTGGGCGCCCTTCACGATCCCTACACGACTTTCTTTAATCCTTCGGATGCCAAGAAATTCGAAGAAGATATTCAGGGAAACTTCGGCGGCATCGGCGCCGAAATCGGCATCCGCGACGGTCAACTTCAGATAATCGCTCCTTTGAAAGGCAATCCGGCCGAGGCGGCGGGACTCAAGGCCGGCGACAAAATTTTGAAAGTTGACGATACCGTAACCAATGACCTTTCGGTCGAAGAAGCGGTGAAAATCATCCGCGGCGAGGAGGGCACCGAAGTCACTCTCCTTCTTTTTCGCGATGATTGGGGCGAAGCGCGGGAATTCAAGATTACGAGAGGCCTCGTGGTTATCCCGACGCTTGATTCGGAGTTTAGAGACGACGGCATCGTTCATTTCAAGCTTTATAATTTCAGCGCCAACGCTCCCTATCTTTTTTATCAGGAATCCCTGAATGCTCTCACCCGGGGCGCCCAGGGCGTAATTCTTGACCTGCGCAATAACTCGGGCGGTTATTTGGATGTCGCAAACAGCGTTTCCGGTTGGTTCTTGGGGAGGGGAGAAGTGATTGTAAGGGAAAGTTTTCGTTCCGGCGAAGAAAACGTCATGCGGGCGCAAGGACCCGCGGCTTTTGCCGAAGTGCCGACCGTTGTGCTCGTAAACGGCGGTTCGGCCTCCGCTTCGGAAATAGTCGCCGGCGCCCTTCGCGACAATCGCGGCATAAAACTTATCGGTGAAAAAACTTTCGGCAAAGGCACTGTCCAAGAAATCGAAAATTTGCCGAACGGGTCTTCGCTCAAAATCTCCGTCGCCGAGTGGCTTACCCCGAATGGCGTGAAAATCGACGGCAACGGCCTGGAGCCGGATTTCGTCGTGGAGATTACCGATGAAGACGTCGAGAACGACCGCGACCCCCAGCTCGATAAAGCGATTGAGGTTTTGGAAGAAGAAATCGCGAAATCCGGCCGGACAATTTTTGTCATCGGTTCATGACATGAAAGTAATCTTGCTTGAAGATATAAGAGGTTTGGGGAAAAGAAACGACGTTAAAGAAGTAAGCGGCGGTTATGCCCGCAATTTTCTCCTGCCCAAAAAATTGGCCGAAGTCGCGACCGGTGCCGCTCTAAAAAGAATGGCGGAGCTGAAATCGAAAATGGACGCCGAGCACGAAAAGCTGGTTACGAAACTTAAGGCAGAGGCGGAAAAAATCAAAAACGAAAAACTTTTCTTCAAAGTGAAAACCGGCGAGAAAGGCGAGGTCTTCGGTTCCGTAACTGCCCGCGATATCGAGCGCGAGCTTGCCGAGCGGGGAATTCCCGAGACCGAAGCCGAACTAAAAAAGCCGCTCAAAGTTTTGGGCGAGCACACGGTGGAGGTGAACCTCGGCGAAGGCGTCAAAGTCGAAGTAAGTGTTTTATTGGAATCGGTGTAAAAAATAATTTCCTCCATTTATTCACGGCCGTGAATAAATGGAGGAGTGTGATATAATGAAGGTATAAGATAAAAAACGTGAAAAATGAAAACTAGAAGTCAGATAGCAATGAAGATATTAGAGACAATTGGCGGGGCCGCTTTAGAAACCTCGGATATTTTGCTCGCGATTATGACAAGTTCCTATGGTAGTTCCCATTCTCGGATAGAGCGACGGAAAGAAGAAATACAACAAGTGCGTGGAAAGATAATCGCCGAGTTAAAGGAGAAGCAAAAATTATACAATCTTATATCCTATCTAAAAAAGGGCGGGTTGGTAATTAAGAAAAGGAAAAGCAACAGAGAAATTTGGGGTATGACCGAGAAAGGCGAAAAGGAATTAAAAAAACTGAAAACTTACTACGGGAAAAGCGTTTTGCCCCCGCGTAGGTATAAATCCGAAGCCTCGGATAGTCTTACAATAATTGCTTTTGATATACCGGAGAAGGAAAGGCAAAAAAGGGACTGGCTGAGAAGAAAATTGATTGAAATGAAATTTAAATTGGTTCAAGGAAGTGTTTGGGCCGGGAAGCGCAAGATTCCGGAAGATTTTGTAGAGGATTTAAATCTTTGTAAATTGTTACCGTGCGTTGAAATTTTTACAGTCAGTAAAACTGGTACCTTAGACAGATTGTTTTTATGAAAAACTACGATTATTCACGACCGTGAATAAATGGAGTTTCAGGGATAATTAAGAAACATAAGAAACATAAGAAATATAAGAAATGATCGTGAAAGATAGCCGGGGGATAACCGAGAAACTAAGAGATGACAGAGACGGTTTTGACGGATTTTCTTTTGCCGTCGAAGGAAATTTTCTTTTTGGAAGCGAATTTAACGGTGCCGGGCGCGGCGGCGTAAAGCGTGTCGTCATTGCCCCGGCGGACGCCCAGGCCGGGGTAGAACTTGGTGCCGCGCTGGCGGATGATGATTCCGCCGGGCATGACTTTTTCGCCGTCAAAAAGCTTCACGCCTAAGCGCTTTGATTGCGATTCGCGGCTGTTCTTCGCCGCGCTTTTTGCTTTTGTATGTGCCATAGTTTCCGAAAATTCGCCGGCGCCCTTGGCGTAGGCGGGAAGCCGTTTTCAAAATTATTTTATATTCAGATGTGCCTTTATTTTCGTGATTTCTTCTTCAATACGCTCTATCCACCTAGTGGTAAAAACGCGTTCTTCATCCAGTTTGCGCAAGATCGTCATTATCTCGTCATGGGCGGTAAGAAACCTGCGATAAAAATCATCAATTTTGTCTTCCAGGCGGCTAAGTCGCTCCTCGTGTTTGTTAAGGATAGTAGCCAATAAATCAAATTGCTTATCGTGCTCCCCTAATTTTTGAAATACCTTGTCCTCGTTCATATCCCCCATTTTAGTATAATTTTAAGGCATGTCAAGGATTTTCCTTATAATCTTAGGTTCCCTTATCGTTGCGACTATAATCTTCGGTCTCGGGGTTTTGG
>CAZGRD010000025.1:0-8570 GCA_964528065.1 uncultured Candidatus Saccharibacteria bacterium | reverse complement strand
GCACCGACTTGGAGGCGTTTTATCGTCACAGCCCGGGCCGGGTGATTTCCGCCGCCATTGACAAGTACGCTTATGTGACCGTAAACCGCCCGCCGCTCCTGCGGCACGTCGCGGCGCGGTACGCGATTGCCGAAGCGGTTGCTCATCCGAGAGAACTCAAAAACGACCGAATTCGGGAAGCTCTTCTCCATTTTGGAATAGAGAGCAACGTGGACGTGGTTACCTTTTCCGACGCACCGGTAAAAACGGGACTGGGTTCTTCTTCCACCTTTTCCGTCGCTTTAATGAAAGCCCTTTTGCTTTCGCAGGGCAAAAAAGCGGACAAGGGAGAAATTGCCGAGCTTGCCTCGCATTTGGAAATTAATTTAGTGAAAGAGCCCATCGGCAAACAGGACCAGTACGCTTCCGCTTTCGGCGGAATCAATATTTTCCAGTTTAATCCGGACCACTCGGTTGATGTCTCGCCGGTGCGGCTGGATTTCAAGCAAAAATCAAATTTTGAGAATCACCTGCTTCTTTTCTTCACCGGTATCGCCCGCGACGCTTCAAGTGTTCTTACCGAGCAAAAAGCAAACACAGACAAAAAACTGGAGACGTTAAAAAAAATGGCCGACTCCGTCTACGAATTCAGAGACAAGCTTGTGGCGCAGGATTTTGAAGGGTTGGGAAATATGCTCCACGATGGCTGGCTTCTCAAGAAGACGCTGGCGTCAAAAGTGTCTAACTCAACTATCGACAATCTGTACGAAACAGGGCTGAAGGCCGGCGCCTGGGGCGGAAAAATCCTGGGTGCGGGCGGCGGCGGTTGTGTCCTTTTCATGGCTCCGGTGGAGAAAAAACCGGTGATTAGGGAAGCGATGAAGAACGCGGCGGCAGCGCATCAGCTTGTCGAGTTCAACGAAATTCCGGTTCGGTTTGTCCAGTCCGGCGCCGAAGTTTTGATGAATAACTCTTTTAACACAAACTTTCTTTAAAAAGAGATGGAGGAGTACATAAAAAAATTTTCAGATAAAGTTATTGAGCTTTTGCGCAACCTGCCGCAAGAAGAAATAACCAAGGCGATAGATATTATTCAAGCGACTTACGAACGGGACGGCCGCATCTATATTTTCGGGAACGGCGGGTCGCTCGCTCTCGCCACTCACTGGGTGAGTGATTTTAACAAAACTGTTTTCAGCCATCACTTGGACAAGCACGCGCGGCGGTTTCAGGCAATCCGACTGCCCACAACCGAATCCGAACTCACCGCTTGGGCGAACGACGTCGGTTACGAAATGGTTTTTGCCGGACCTCTTCAGAATTATCTTCAGGATACGGATACGGTGATTGCGATTTCTTGTTCCGGCACATCACCGAATATCATCAAAGCGGTGGAAGTAGCTAGAGAAAACAAAATTCCGGTCATCGGTCTTTCCGGCTTTAACGGCGGAAAACTTAATGAACTTGCCGACGCGAAAATTTTGGTTAAAACTGAAAAAGGTGAATACGAGGCAGTAGAGAGTGTTCACGCAACAATTCTTCATATGATTACCCGTTATTTCGTGGATTATTTTGACCATCTTGCGGAGAATTCGTCTTAATAGTTACTATAATTGCAATGAAGCAGAAAACACTTGTGACAGGCATTACCGGTTTTGTAGGTTCTCATTTGGCAGACCTTCTTTTGGAAAAAGAAGGCATTGAAATTTACGGTTTGAAGCGATGGAATATTGAACCGCTCCGGAACGTTAAACACCTTCTCGATAATCCGCGGGTCAAGTTTTTGGACTGCGACATTACCGACCCGATTGGCGTGAGAAACGTAATAAAAGAAATAAAGCCGGATAAGGTTTTTCATCTCGCGGCCGAGAGTTTTGTGAGTCCTTCCTGGCTTCACCCAAGCCACTATATGGACGTTAATTTTAAAGGCACGGTAAATCTTCTTGACGCTATAAAAGAAGAGGGTATTAATCCGCGGTTTTTAATAGCTGGCTCGGGAGAGGAATACGGGGAAATACATGAGAATGAACTACCTATCAAGGAGGATACGATATTAAGGCCTGTTAACCCTTATGCTGTTTCAAAAATTGCCCAGGATTTTATCGGCTACGTCTATTTCCGGTCCTACGGCTTGAATGTGATTAGGACCAGAGCTTTCAATCACGAAGGACCGAGGCGGGATTACGTTTTCGGCATTCCCTGGTATGCCTATCAGATTGCCAGGATGGAAGCCGGCAAGCAGGAACCGGTTCTTACTCATGGTCATATAGAAGACAAAAGGAACTTTACCCATATCCGGGATTTGGTTGAGGCATATTGGTTGGCAATGGAACACTGCACTCCTGGCGAGCTTTATCTCATTGGTCAGGAAAGGCCCGAGAGTACCCGCACTTACCGCGAGATTATCGAGAAATTGATAAAAATGTCGAGCGTTCATAATATTCAGACAAAAGTTGACCCGCAGTTTGTGCGACCAACCGCCGTGCCTCGGCTGATTGGCGATACCAGCAAGTTCCGGAAACTGACCGGCTGGGAGCCGAAAATACCGCTTGAGAAAATACTCGAGGATACGCTGGAGTACTGGCGGTATTTCGTTAAAAATGACCTCTATTAAACAAGCCGTTATTTTAGCCGGCGGAAGAGGGGAAAGACTGAAACCAATAACCGATACTATTCCGAAACCGATGGTTCCCATAAACGGGAAGCCGTTTTTGGAATACCTCGTTGAGCTTTTAAAAGAAAACGGGATAGAAGAAATAGTGATGCTTTTGGGGTATTTACCGGAGAAAATCACGGAGCATTTCGGCGACGGTTCGAAATTCGGGGTTCGCATTAAATACTCCATTGGAGCAGTTGAAGACGAAACCGGAACAAGGATTATAAATGCTAAGGATTTGCTTCAAAATGATTTTCTTTTGATGTATTGCGATAACTACTGGCCGCTCCGCCTCGGGGAGCTCCAGCGATTTCATAGCGATAAAAACAAAGCGGCTACCGTAACGGTATATACCAATAAGCAAGGCGTTACGAAAAACAATGTTTTAGTGGATTCGGAAGGCAACGTTACGCTTTACGATAAATCAAGAACTGCGGCCGGTTTGAACGGTGTGGACGTCGGTTTTTTCGTTTTAAACAAAAGTGTTCTGAAATACGCCCCGGATTACAATTTTAATTTTGAGAAAGAGATATTGCCGAAACTGGTTGCCAAAAAAGAACTTGCCGGATATCTCACCGACCACAGATATTACAGCATCGGTTCTCCCGACCGATTGCCCTTAACCGCCGAATTTTTATCGGACAGAAAAATCGTCTTTCTGGATCGGGATGGGGTAATCAACAGGAAAGCGCCCAAAGCCGATTACGTGAAAACTTGGGGCGAGTTCGAGTTTTTGCCCGGTTCAGTTGAAGCTATAAAACTTCTAACCGACAGCGGTTATGAGATTTACGTGATTACTAACCAGCCGGGGATTGCGAGAGGGATGATGACTAAAGAAGCTCTCGACGAGATAAACGGGAAAATGAAGGAGGAATTGGCGAAAAACGGTGCTGAGATTCGCGGCATCTATCAATGTCTCCACGGTTGGGACGAGGGATGCGATTGCCGCAAGCCGAAACCAGGCTTGCTTTATGAAACGGCTTTTGAGCACAATTTCGACGTTACGAAAGCAATATTCATAGGAGACGACGAACGCGATTTGCAGGCCGGCGAGGCGGCCGGTTGCCGGACGATTTTGCTTGCGCCCGGGCAAACTCTTTTGGATGTTGCGAAATCTTTGGTCAGGGCTTAATATAAAAACCTATGAATGACTACGAAAACATCCCTTCGTTGAGGAAACATGTTCTTACGGAAAAGAACAAAAATGAAGAGGAGCTTAAAAAAGCAGGATTGGACTGGGCGAGCGTGTCTTCCAAGAACAAATTATCATACGAAATTGACTGGTTGGGCGTGCCGGTCATTCAGACGCCGGAGGACTTGGTGCTTTTGCAGGAATTAATTTTCAAAGTAAAACCGGATTTTGTTCTTGAAATCGGTATCGCTCACGGCGGCGGGATGATATTTGAGGCGTCTCTCCTGGAACTTTTGGGCAAGGGTAAAGTCATCGGCGTTGACGTTGAGATAAGAGAGCATAACCGGAAAGCTCTTGAAGCCCACCCGTTATTTAAAAGAATTGAGATGATTGAGAGAAGTTCCATTGCCGAAGAAACTATTGAAGACATAAGAAAAAGAGTGCCGAAGGGTTCCAAGGTGATTGTTTGTTTGGACTCAAACCATACCAAACCTCACGTTCTTAAAGAGTTGGGAATTTATCAGGAGTTCGTAACTCCGGGTTGTTACATGGTGGTTTTTGACGCCATATCTTCGGATCTTGCCAAGCGCGGCGTCGCCAAAGAAATCTATATTGATAACGGCCCCGGAGAGGCGGTAACTGAATTTTTGAAAACCAATGACAATTTCGAGATTGACAGGGAGTTTAACAAACTTTATTCCTCTCACAACCAGAATGGTTACCTTAAAAGGGTAAAGTGAATGGCTTGCTCTAAATTTCCAAGTCCTAAGGACGCAGGAAATTTAGATAGCAAACCTTCACCGAGCACTCAAATGATGTTTTATGTATACATAATAAGAAACAAAGGCACAGGAGAAATATACATAGGTTACACAGATAATTTAGAGAGGAGAATGAAAGAACATAAAACCAAGAACCCAGAATTGATATATTATGAAGCGTATAAGTCAAAGATTGACGCTCAAAACAGAGAAAGGAAATTAAAACAAAGAGGTCAAAGTATAAGATGGCTAAAGGGTCGCATAAAATACAGCTTAGAAGCATAATTTGAGTGCTCGGTGCTCAATGTTGTGTTTAACCGGAGCACACAACATTGGTTTAAAGGTAGTCATATAAATCAAAGGTCTAATTAAGAATAAAGTCAAAGCTATCACACTATGAATTGTGTGCTCGGTTAGACAACATTGACATGTTTGAAGACATAAAAGGAAAAAGAGTTCTCGTAACGGGTGCGAGCGGCGGCATGGGTTCGGAGATAGTAAAATTGTTCGCCGAACACGGCGCTCGTCTCGGCTTGCATTACTTCGTAAACAAAGAGGAAGCGATAAAGCTTCTCGAAGAGGTGCGCGGCAAAAACGGAGAGGCGGAAATCTTCCAGGCGGATTTGAGAAACGAAGAAGAAGGAAGAAATCTGATAAAGTTGTTCGTTGGGAAATTCGAAGGAATAGACGTTCTTGTCAATAACGCCGGAGCGGTTTACGACTATAAGCACTTTTCCGAACTGGACGAGAAATCATTTCGGGATACGTTTGACCTCAATGTCAAAGCCCCGTTCTGTTTAATGAAAGAGGCTTTTCCGCATATGAAAGAGCAGGGCGGCGGAAGAATCGTCAATTTAAGCTCCGTTAACGTAAAGTACGGCGGGAGCGCCAAAAGCATGCATTATGTCGCCGCCAAAGCCGCTCTTGAAAATTTAACGCTGGGTTTTGCAAAAGAAGGAGCGGAGCACAATATTTTAGTTAATACGGTAAGGTGCGGCGTTATAGACACGCCGATGCGGACCAGAATTGCCGGTTATTCGGAAGAAGATTTTCAAAAAAGAATAAATTTGGTTCCTTTGAAGAGAGCGGGCAAGCCGCAGGATATTGCCCGAATGGTTCTGTTTCTCGCCGCCGAGACCGGCAATTTCATAACCGGAGAAATATTTACCGTTGCCGGAGGAGACTAGCAATTATGAGATTATTTATTACAGGTTCAGAGGGCTTTATTGGGAGCGAGTTAATCTCCCGGTGCAAGAGTAGGGGAATTGACTTTGTCGGAGCCGATATAAGGAGCGGTTTTGACGTTCGTTCCAAAGGCATTGCCGCGTCAATCCCCGAAGGCGTTGACGCGGTGGTTCACTTAGCCGGGCTTTCAAACGATACTATGTGCAAAAACAATGCCTACGCGGCTTTTGAATTGAATGTTTTGGGTACTCTGAATTTAATGGAAGCGGCAGCAGAGAAGAACGCGAAGCAGTTTATTTTTGCTTCCACCGAATGGGTTTATGACAACTGTACCGCCGAGGAGCAAAAAACCGAGGAATCGGTCATAAACATCGCGAATCATACCTCCGAGTATGCCTTATCAAAGCTCACGAGCGAAGCGAACTTACGGCAGAAATACCAGCACGGGTTTATGCCGGTCACCATTTTGCGTTTCGGCATAGTTTGCGGTTCAACAGGAGAGAAAAAATCGGCGGTGGAGTCACTCTTTTTCAACGTAAGAGAAAAAGATGAGGTAACCGTCGGTTCTCTTGAGTCCGGCCGATGCTTTATTCATGTAACGGATATCGCCTCCGGAATTATCAAAGCCGTGGGTTTGGAAGGGTTTAACATAATTAACCTTGCCGGGGACAAGCCGGTTACTCTCCGCGACATCATTGAAATCTCCAAGAAAGTTTTGAATAGGAACCCAAGAGTAATTGAAAGCAGTCCGGAGAACGTGAGTGTCAGAAAAATTTCCAACAAAAAGGCGAAAGAAATGCTGGACTGGAAACCGGAAACCACCGTTGAAGTCTGGTTGAAAAAATTAAGCAAGCCATGAATTGTCCCGTTTGTTCAGCCCAGTCTACGGTTATTGGAGAAGCGGTGGATTTTGTCAGCTCCAAGCTGGTTGGGATTTCTTGGTGTCCGCATTGTGATTTGAAATTTGCTCCCATCGAACGTACCCGGGAAATATATGACGAGCTTTATTCGTCCGGTAAGTTGGGTTACCACCATGACAAAACTAAAGACAATTTATCTTTAAGAAAACTCATTAATAAAGATGTGAGCTTTACCGCCGTTTACGACAATCTTCCGGATTCAAAGCATTTGGATATTTTGGATGTCGGCTGCAGCTACGGATACCTTACGAACGCTCTCCGGAAATTGGGACACAACGCCAAAGGAATAGATGTATCGGCTCAGGCGATCGATTACTCGAGAAAGATTTACGGGGATTTTTTTGAGACAAAAGAAGTAGAATCCGTTAAAGGTTCGTTCGACATGATAATCGCCATAGAGTTAATTGAGCATCTGACTGACCCGCTTAAGTTCGTGAAAAAATGCGCCGAGCTTCTGAAGCCGGGCGGAAAGCTGATTATCACCACCCCGAACAAGGATTTTTATAGCCGGAAGACGGTTTGGATGACCAATCCGCCTCCGGTCCATAATTATTGGTTCGGCGGAAGAACGATGGAAGTGATGGCAAAAAGCGCCGGCCTCAAAATGGAATTATTGCCCCACCATAAGTATCTTATGAGGTACGATAATCAAAATCTTCTGGTAAACTGGATTCGTTACCGGAACCAGAAACAGGGAATATTTTCACTTAAACCATCAACGGCAAAAAGAGGCTTCATAAAGACGGTTTTGAGGTCCATAGTTCTTTCGAAGCCGGTAAAAGAAGTTTCCAATTTCCTTTTTTCCCTCCGACCGGTCACGCGGACGCTTGCGGTAATGATGACGAAAACTTGATAAAATGATATGAAGGTGAAATTGAGAAGAGGAAAAATAGACGGATTTGTCGAGCTCATTCCCGAAGTGTACGAAGACGAACGGGGATTTTTAGCTCGCATATACGAGGAAAGAATCTTCAGGGAGCTGGGTTTGCCCACGACTTGGACCGAAGAGAGTCATCATCATACGGTTAAAAGAAACATCTTAAGGGGTCTTTATGTTCAAATTCCGCCTTTCTCCGAAGGGAAACTCCTGCGGGTTACGAGAGGCGAGATGTTCTGGGTATCGGTCGATTTAAGAAAAAACTCGAAAACCTTCGGTTTGTGGGATTCAGTTGTCTTGTCCGACAAAGCGAAAAATATTCTCTCTACCGCCCCTGGTTTTGCCCATGGTTGCTTATCTTTGACTGACGATGTGGACTTGATAATTAAATCCGACAATTATTTTTCCCCGGAGCACGGTGTCGGGATTATTTGGAATGACGCAGATTTGAATATAAACTGGAATTTACAAGGGGCAACGCCTTTTATCTCCGAGAGGGATAAAAATTATCCCGACTTCAAAAGTTTTAAAGATAAATATGGGGGAATCTAAAAAGGTCAAAATAGCGAAGGAAATTTTAAGATTACGATTCGGTCAACTCGTAGTGAACGAAAAGTACAAGGCCGGTCAATTCAAAATACCGATTCACTTGGCGATGGGCCATGAAGCGATTGCCGTTGCCGTGGACTTGATGATGGACGAGAAAGACAAATTAGTTCTCTCTCACCGGAACATTCATTACAACCTTGCAAGAACGGGAACGCTAAGACCCGTACTGGACGAATATCTTCTAAAAAAGGAAGGATTGGCTTACGCGGAGCTCGGTTCGATGAATCTGGCCAGCGAAGAAAAAGGAGTGATTTACGCCTCGAGTATCTTGGGTAATAACTTGCCGGTTGCGACCGGTTTGGCACTGGCCGAAAAAGTCAAAAGGAGCGGCGGGTTGGTGATTGTGGTGACCGGCGACGGCGCCATGGAAGAAGGAGCTTTTTATGAAAGTTTGCTTTTTATGAAAAGTAACGCGCTTGGCGTTCTTGTCATTATTGAGAATAACGGATGG
>CAZGRD010000024.1:0-8699 GCA_964528065.1 uncultured Candidatus Saccharibacteria bacterium | reverse complement strand
TTTACCGCGTCGCCGGCAGAAATGTTGTTTTGTTTGTAAAGAACGTCGGCGATGTCCCCTGCCGCCCAGATGCCTTTTTCGGATGCGGCTTGGGTTTTATGATTCACCACCACCTCGCCGCGCTCGTTCAATTCCACCAAGTCCTTCACCATTTCGCTGTTCGGCATGGAACCGATTTCGACGAAAACTCCCTGCACGCCGATTTCTTTCACCTCACCCGTCTTTTTGTCTTTGTATCTTAGCTTCTCCACCAGGTTTTCGCCAATAATCTCCGCGATTTCCGCGTTCAACACCAGCTGCACTTTCAGGTTCGACATCACTTCTTCCTGGGTAACGGGATCGCCTTTTAAAACCTCGCTCCGATGAACCAAATAAATCTTATCGGCATAGGGGAATAAATCAACCACCGCCTCCAAAGCGGCGTTGCCCGCACCCACGACCGCTACGGTTTTCCCTTTAAAAACCGGCGCGTCGCAAGTTGAGCAGTAAACCACGCCTTTACCTTCGAACTTGTCCTCACCCGGGACACCGAGCTTCCGTCGGCGACTGCCGACAGTAAGAAGAACGGTCTTTGTTTCGTAAGTTTTACCGTCCCTGGTTATCACCTTAAAACCCGTTCCGTCGCCGGCCGCGCCCAATCTTTCGATTTTTAAAACGACATCGCCTTCGGAAATTTCCAGGCCTTCCTGGGCACGCAAGTGGCCTTCGAGCATTTCGGCAAGCTCAAGGCCGGTAATCGATTTGGAACCAATCCAGTTTTCGATGTTGTCGGAGACAAGCGACTGACCGCCGAACTCTTTGGCGACGAGAAGCGCCTTGATTTTTTTCCGGGCGGCGTACACTCCGGCCGCAACGCCGGCCGGCCCGCCGCCTATTATTATTAAATCGTATGTCATATTGGTCTTATAAATCCGGCGGGGAAAAATTCCAAAGAATAAAAATCACCGTGAGCGCTCCGATGAGCAAATTGTTCCAAACAACAAGGTTAAAACCGGAAAATCCGAGAAGCCAGGGCGAGATAAGAAGCCAGCACCCCAGACCGAAAACAACCCAATGATTCCACTTCATCATTTATCCGAATTAAGTATCTGATCAATCGCCGATTTAACCTGCGCGAAAGGCACGGCACCAGGAATAACAGTCGATTCGCCTGTCTTATTGTTTATAACAACGGAGTAAGGAGTACCTATACCTCTGCCGGTGTTTTGTCTGCTCCAAGCGTCAAGCTTGCCGACATCTTCCATGTCTTCATCGATTCTTTCGGCCATTTTCCCGCCGTCCAAACAACTTTGGAATTCATTCCGGTCAAGCCCGATCCCAACGGCGATATCGGGGAGGAGACCAAGGTCCAAACCGTTGTTGGACGGGGTAATTTCAAAAATCCCGTCGATGTAAGCCCAAAAAGCGTCGTTCCCCCCGAGTGCCGCCGCGCATTCGGAAGCTTCCGCTTCCTGAACCGCTTTCGGGTGAATCCTCGTTAGCGGGAACTGTCTATAAACCCAAGCCACTTGGTTATCGTATTCGCTCATAACTTGCTGCATCGTCTCGTGGAAAGTTTTGCAGTAAGGGCATTCCAAATCCGAATATTCAACTATGATTACCGCCGGGTTACCCGCGCCCCTTATATGGTCATTGTTGGAAACAGGCCGTATCAGTTCCGCGGGACCCTGATTTTGAACAACCTGGCCGTTTTCTTCCGTTTTTGATACGTCGGAGACGCCGGCGTTATAGACAAGCGCGCCTGAGACGAGGACAGCGGCAATTACTATACTTGCGGGCAAAAGCCAATCGCGTTTCTTTTCCATAAATCCTAATATATCATAAGATAAAGAAGATGCAACGACTGAAATCACTGCTTTTCGAAAACCAAACTTTACAGCAGACGGTCCTGAAAAACACTTTCTGGCTTACTTTCGGCAATATGGCAAGCCGGCTCATTCGGGCAGTACTTATAATCTACGCCGCCCGGATACTGGGAGTCGCGGGCTACGGTGTTTTCTCCTACGCCCTTTCCATCGCCGGATTTTTCTCGATTTTCGCCGACGTCGGCATTACGCCGCTTTTAACCCGCGAATCGGCAAGAAATCCCGAAGAGAGAATCCATTACCTTTCGACCGGGCTATTCATAAAATTCTTTTTCATGCTGGTAAGCACGCTTCTCATTCTTTTTGCCGCTCCTCTAATCACCAAAATCGAGGGAGCTCAAGAACTTTTCGGAATCATTGTCTTCCTTTTTGCCTTTGATACGCTCCGCGATTTTTTCTTCGGCTTCACCCGGAGCATCGAGAAAATGGAACTAGAAGCGGGCACAAACATCGCCACCAACCTCGCCATCCTTATTCTGGGCGGCGCCGCTTTGCTTTTTGCGCCGACGAGCAAGATGCTCACGATCGGCTACACCGCTGGCTCGGGCGTGGGACTCGTAGTTCTCCTTCTCATTTTGAAAAAATATCTCCGGAATGTTTGGCGCTCGTTCAGGAGCGACCTTGTGAAACCGATAATAACCCAGGCCTGGCCTTTTGCTCTTGCCGGACTCCTCGGGACGATAATGCTCCAAACCGACATGATTATGCTTGGCTGGTTCCGGGGCGCGGAAGAAGTCGGTTTTTATTCGGCCGCCCAAAAAATAATCCTTCTTTTATATCTTTTGCCCGGATTTCTCGCCGTAAGCTTGTTTCCGTCGTTTTCCCGGCTCGCCTCGACCGACAAAGAAAAATTCCGCCTGATTCTTGAGAAAGGAATATCCGCCGCTTTCCTTATGGCTTTTCCGATTGCGGTGGGCGGTATAATTCTTGCCCCACAAATCATAAATCTGATTTACGGCCCGGCTTACCTACAATCTTCAACGGCTTTCGTAATTCTTCTCTTTACTCTTTTTTTCTTATCCCCGGGAGTTTTTGTAGGCAACGCAATATTCGCTTACAATCGCCAAAAACTCTTTACCAGTTTCGTGGGATTGGGAACGGTAAGCAACGTAATTTTTAACTTTCTCCTTATACCTTCTTACGGTATTGTAGGAAGCGCTCTGGCTACTATAGGGTCGCAGCTTTTAGCAAACGGCTTTATCTGGAACATGATGAAAAAAATAAACAACTTCAAAACCCTGATTAACCTTCCCAAAACCCTTGTTGCTGTCTTCGTAATGGCGACGGCCACCTTTATCTTTCGTGTCTTAGGGATAAATGTCGTTCTGAATATCGCTTTCAGCGCCGTAATTTATTTCGCGGTTCTTAAAATTCTCAAAGAACCGCTTCTTGAATACGTAAATCCCTTCCGTCTATTCCGGAATGTAACCTAATAACCGGAGTTTTTGTTCCAAGAGTGAATCGTTTGGCCAAAAACGGACGATTTCCTTTCCGATTTCAATCGCCTCCGCTCTCCTGCCTCCCGAGGCATATAAATCAAATAGACCGTAAAGGAATTGAGGGCGGTTGGGGCTTATCTTCAAACCTTCCAAATATAATTCTTCGGCTTTACCGGCATAAGTTTCGTCCGCATACAATAACCAGGCTGCTTGATAAACGATGCCCATTTTCAAAATCATTTTCGTGAGCTCCGGGCTTTGGGAATCAGCTAAAACGGGGTGGGACACTTCTTCCGCATAATCGACGATTAACCGGCCGACTTCTTCCGGCGGCCGGCTACGAATCACATTCGTGAGCTGTTCAACGACGAAACCGACTGTTTCGTCGTGGCCCACGGGAGAAGCAATATCGAGTACTTCCTGAAAACGACTTTCTACTTCTTGAACGGTCTTTACCGACTGAAGCGCACGGACACTGCCGATGAAAGCCTTCGCTTTTCTGTACGGTAAAAGGGCGCCCCAGTAGAGGCCCACGGCGACAACGACAATACCCGCGACTATAGCGACTTTTTTAATCACTGTGCTCATGGGAAAATCCGTAATTTGCAAAAGCCAGAAACAAGAAAAGATTCAGATAAATCGGCAGAACATCAAAAATAACGACGCCTTGGACAAGGTAAGCAACCGGCATTGCGAAAATTAAAGCGTTTGGTACCACCGATTGATGCTGATTTTTGCCGATTAATGCTGATTTAAAGAATCGCAAGTAGAAGACAATAAAAATTCCTATGTAACTCAAAAGGCCCAATATCCCGGTTTCCACGAGATAATCGAAAAACACGTTGTGGGCGCGGTCGTACCAGGTCTCCGACGCCTCACTCGGGATAAAATGGCGGGTGTCAAAATATTCATCAAAAACCCGGCCGAAATTTTCGGGACCCCAGCCCAAAATCGGCTTCTCCTTGAAACCCTCCAAGGCCGCACCCCAGGTCCAAAACCGGCTCTGGGTCGAAAGGTTATCGAGAGTGATATTGAAAAAACGGGTAAAACCGAGGTCTTGCATAACGGGCGAGAAACGAACGGTGTAGAGTAGGCTAGTGAAGACGGTCGCGATGATTAAAATTGAAATGCTCGCTACCTTCACCCGCCTGGAACCGCCCAAGCCCCAGATAAAAAGGAAGGCAACAATGCCCGCGCCCAAACCCAAGAAGGGTCCGCGGCTCTGGGTAAGCCAGATAATAATAAGGAAAAGGACGACTAACGACCATAAAATTATTTTGCCGAACCGACGGTTAATTTTGCCGAAGCCGCCGCAGAGCATATAAAAGGAGTAAAACAAGGAGAAGAGAAGATAGGTGCCGACATAAGCGGTGTTACCTAAAGACCCTTGGAAACGCTCTCCGATTTTGAGCGAAACGCCGATAAAGCCGCCGACATCAAAGGCCGCCAAAAAACCGTAGATAATCATAAACACGGAAGCGATAAGCGAAGCCTTAAAAACTCCGAGCCAGTCCTTTTTGTCCCGGAAGAGAAAAACAAGAAGCAGAAAGAAAGTAAAAAAGGTCAGCATCTGGAAACCCCCTTCGCCCCGTTCAAAATTTGACCAAAAAGAATTAGCGGGGTTAAAGCCGAAAAACCCGGCAAGGAGAAAAACGAGAACGAAAAGAGAGACGGCAATTACTAACGGAGATTTTAGGACATCCGACGTCCTGGCATTACGCAACATTTGGGACGTCGGATGTCCCGAAGATTGAAACAGTAAACCGAGCAGAAAAGCGATTAGGGCCAGTCCGACCGAAACCCGCAAGAAAACGTATTTCGTGACGATAAAGGGGAAAAGCGTTTCGGTGTTCACGAAAACGACGCTGAAAAGCGCCGCGTAAACGAAAAATTTGGAAACCTTGAAAAAGTTGAGCGTAGCCACAGGATTAGCTACAATCATACCATGCCTAAAAAGAACCCCAAAACAAAAGTCGGAGTACTCAAACAAAAATTGATCCATTTATGAACTGGAAATATAAAGCTTTTTTGCAACAAATATTTTCCTTAATACCTTTCGGCGAAAACCTCAACTATTGGTGCCAAAAAAAACTAACCAAGAGCTTACCGGCTAAACTCCCTGACTTTACAAAGAAAATAGACGAGGCTAAAAAACATCTAGAGGTCTTCAATAAATACAATTATCAAGGCGGTGAAAACGCGGTTTTTTATGAATTTGGCGCCGGCCAGGACTTGATAATTCCGCTGATATTTTATTCTTTCGGCATACCAAAACAAATTCTGACCGATATCAGAAGCTTGGTTAGAATTGAACTAATAAATCACACGATAAATCTGTTCAAGAAGATAAATCCCGAACCAGCGATAAAAAGAATACCCTGTCGGTATTTGAACGGAAAAACAAAAAAGGAGTGTTTAGCTCAATTAAAACGATACTATGGCATAGAATATCTTGCACCATGCGACGGCCGGAGCACCGGCCTCAAACCGAATTCGGTAAATTTCATCACCTCAACCAATACACTGGAACACATCCCGTCTAGAGACATCCAAGCAATCTTAAAAGAATGCTATCGCCTGTTAAAACCCGGCAACTTCATGAGTTTTATCATTGATTACTGCGATCATTACTCATATTTTGACAAAAGTATTTCCGTTTACAACTTTCTCCGTTATCCCGCCCTTGTCTGGAAATTATTCAACTCCTCTCTTCATTATCAGAACCGGTTAAGACATAGGGATTATCTGAACCTGATTAAATCCGCCGGCTTTGAGATTTCGGAAGAAAGTATTGGCGAACCCGTGAAAGACGATATTGGAAAGATGAAAAATATCCCTCTGGCTGAGGTTTTTAAGAAAAGGTACAAACCAAACGAATTAATACCACAATGCAGTCATCTAATTTTGAAAAAATAGTTTCCGTTATCATTCCCTGCCGGAATGAAGAAAAATTCATCGCGAAATGCCTGGATTCGGTTCTTGCCCAGACTTATCCCAAAAATAAAATGGAGGTTTTGGTTATTGACGGCGAAAGCGGGGATAAAACGGCAGAAATTGTCGGTTCCTACTCCGAAAAATACCCTTTCATCCGGGTAATTAAAAACCCAAAAAAAATCACACCCGCGGCGATGAACATGGGTATAAAAGAAGCCCACGGTGAAGTCGTTGTCCGACTCGACGCTCACTCTATTTACCCGTCCGACTACATCGAAAAGGGTGTCGGGTATCTCAAAAAACTTCAAGCCGATAACGTGGGGGGCATAAGACGGGCAGTTCCAGCCAAAAAAACTATGGCCGCCAAAGCAATTGCTCTTACCTTTTCCTCGTTTTTCGGCGTCGGCAACGCCCGTTACCAAACCGGCACGGAAAAACCCCGCGAAGTTGACACGGTTTTCTGCGGTTTCTACCGCAAGGAAATTTTCAAAAAAATCGGCTTCTATAACGAAAATCTTGTTCGGAGCCAGGATATGGAATTCAATATCCGCCTGAAACGGAACGGCGGCAAAATAATTCTCGTCCCCGATATAACGATTCAGTATTTCCCGAAATCGGATTTCGGCGCTTTCTTCAGGCACAATATAAAGGATGGCATTTGGGCGATTGTTCCTCTCAAATTCGGCGTCCGGCTCAAATTAAGACACTTCATCCCATTATTTTTCGTCCTAGGCCTTTTCGGCTCGTTCGTTCTCTCATTTTGGTATTATCCTTTTATTTTCGCCACGCTCGGTATTGCCGTCTTGTACCTCAGCGCGGCTCTATATTTTTCGGCAAAGCTTCTAACCGAGGAAAATAATGGTTCGCTTCTTCTTTTCCTTGTGACCGCTTTTGCCGTTCGTCACTTCGGCTACGGAATAGGTTCGCTGATTGGTTTTGTCAAACTAATTTTATGAAGATTGCCTTTTTAGCTGGCGCTAACGTAATCCACAGCGTTAGGTGGATAAAATTTTTTACCGACCGCGGTCATGAAATCGTCTGGCTCTCTTTCGCGCCACCGATGCCTGAAGCCGAAGAATTGGTTAAAAAAACCCGCTTTTACGAAATAAAACCGTCACCTCTTGCAGATATAAACGGAGGGCTCGCCATTCGCCATTTGCCGGACGCCGTAAGGCAAATTAAAAATATTTTTCAAGCCGAGAAACCGGACGTTCTCCACACTCACTCGGCCGGCACCTACGGCCTTGCCGCCGCCCTTGTGAATTTCCGACCTGCGATTCTCACGCCTTGGGGCTCGGACATTTTACTCGGCGGCTTCTTAAGAAAGCTTGTTTTGATGTTCGTCGTGGGCCGGGCCGACGCTTACACCTGCGACGGCGAGAATACTTTTCAAAAACTCATTGGTTTGGGCGCGGAGCGGGAAAAAATCCATCTTATCCGTTTTGGCACGGATGTGAAGAAATTCCGTCCGGCTCAATATAAGGACTTCGCAAGTCCTTATGGACTTGCGAAGTCCCAAAAATTGAGAATTATTTCCCTGCGCAGTTTGATTTCCATTTACGACGTTGAAACACTAATAAAAACGGCGGCGATTGTCGTAAAATCCGCCTCCAACATTGAATTCGTAATCGTAGGCGACGGCAATCAAAAAGAATATTTAGCTAATCTTGCTCAAGACCTCAATCTTACGAGATACGATCTCGTAAAATTTGTGGGGAGGATGAATAATGAGGAACTGCCGGCGCTTTTACAGTCGGCCGATATCTACGTTTCCGCTTCCCTTTCGGACAGTGGCCTGGCTGCTAGTACGGCCGAGGCGATGGCAACGGGACTCCCGGTTGTGGTAACCGATACCGGTGACAATAAAGATTGGGTAGATAATGAATTCGTGATTCCCGTAAAATCTCCCGAGCTGCTCGCCGAAAAGATAGTCGCTCTCATAAAAAACGGAGAAATAAGAAAAAGGCAGGGCGTCCGCAATCGGCAGATTATCGAGGAAAAGAACGATTATCGCGTCGAAATGGGAAAAATCGAAAAAATTTATGAAGAAATTATTGCGTCGCGTTAAAAGAATCGCCGATAAAGTTTTCGGCACCAAGGCCGACGAATTTTTTTGGCGATTCCGTCACATTATCCATGACAGGACTTGGGCCGAAAGCTACGTTTCCCGGGAAGCTTTAGAACACTCTCACCGCAAGTTTCTCTTTCAAGTCATTGAACGACACGCGCCCCTGGGAAAAGTTTTGGAAATAGGGTGCGCTTCGGCTCCCAATCTTATAATTCTCTCCCAAAAATTCCCGGAAACAGAATTTCAGGGGATAGACATCAGTGAAAACGCGATTTCGGTCGGAAAAAAATACGTGAAAGAACACAATATCCCCAACATTTCACTGAAAGCCGGCAACGCCGATTCGATAAAAAACTTCCCGGATAAAAGCTTCGACGTCGTTTTCACCGACGC
>CAZGRD010000023.1:0-8958 GCA_964528065.1 uncultured Candidatus Saccharibacteria bacterium | reverse complement strand
CGGAAACCGTTGCCTCGGTTATCGATGAAGAAGTGAACGCTCTCATTAACAAGGCTTTTCTGGCGGCAAAGAAAATAATCTCCACCAACAAGAAGGTTCTTGAAGCGATTGCGAAGGCGCTAATGGAAAGAGAGACCCTCGAGCAGGAAGAGTTTTACAAAATAATAAAAAGTTTTAAACTGAAATCGGTAGCTATTAGGTGGTTTCGGGCGTGTAGCTTAGCGGCTAAAGCAACGAGCTTATACCTCGTAGAGCGATGGTTCGAGTCCATCCACGCCCACTGGCGGACGGTTAGCTCAGCTGGTTAGAGCGCGTCGTTTACACCGACGAGGCCGCAGGTTCAAATCCTGCACCGTCCACCAACGTTAAATTCTCAAACACGGAAGCCGGCTTTCGTGTTTATTTGCGTCTGCGGCCATGAAATGCCTCATGCACTTCCCGAAGCTCCTTATTGGTCAGGTGAGTGTAAATCTGGGTGGTGGAGATATTGGCATGGCCCAAGAGTTCCTGAACGGAGCGCAAGTCGGCGCCGTTTATGAGCAAGTCTGTCGCGAAGCTGTGCCGCAATTGATGGGGATGTACCTTTTTCGGAATGCCGGCTTCCTTGGCCCGGGTATCAATGAGCCGCTGAACGGCCCGGGGCGTGATTTTGCCGATCGCCTTGCCATTTTTGGATAAACTTACGAAAAGAATACCGTCCGCATCCTCGCGCTTCTCAAGATAATCCTTAAGCGCTTTTTTCGTTCCTTCCGAGAGAAACACCACCCTCAATTTGTCGCCCTTGCCTCGCACCGAAATCTCGCCGCGCTTCAAGTCCACTGTCCGTGGCAGATTGCAGAGTTCCGAAAGCCGGAGGCCGGTTGAAAAAAGCGTCTCCAGTATCGCCCGGTCGCGGAGCGCCCGCAGACCGTTGCCTTTCGGCGCCTTGAGGAGTCGCTCCAGTTCCCCGTAGTCCAAAACCTCGATGTCCCGGCGGGCGATTTTCGGCAACTCTATTGTTTCCGGCGCGAGGGCGTTTATGCCGCGCCGCACCAGGTATTTCAGAAAATTCCGGATGGCGATGACATAATAGCTTTGAGTGATTTTTTTCAAATTCTTCCCCTCCCAGGAACGGGCGAGCGAGACCCGAAAATCCCTTACCTTGTCTTGAGTGATATCTTTTACCGACCGGACTCCGGTTTTTTCCACGAAGACCTTGAGATAACGGCCGTAATTTTCCCGCGTCTTCGGCGACCGGTTTTTTTCAACCTCAAGGTAGTCGAGATAATCTTTTAGCAGTTTTTCTATTTCGGTCATTGATTATTATTTTAGCATTATAAGTGTCGCAAAAGAAATCCTCAAAACACGTCCATATGGACGTGTTTTGAGGCACCGAAAATAACGCTGAAAACAACGGTGAAATGAAGCGGGTTTTGACATTTTTCGGAACCTGTGTTAACCTCCTTTTAATCTATAAAAATGCTTTCTAAGAGAAAGAAACAGACGATTGTTGAGGAGCACCAGCAACACGAAACCGACACCGGTTCGGCCGAAGTTCAGGTAGGCCTTCTCACTAGAAGAATAGAGGAATTGGCGGGTCATCTAAAAAAACACCCCAAGGACCACCACTCGAGACGGGGGCTTTTAATGATGGTCGGCAAGCGCCGGCGCTTCCTTCAGTATCTTCAGCGGGAAGACGAGAGGGCCTACAGCAAAATCACGAAGAAACTGAAACTTGATTAAATATGGCAGCTGATACTCACGACGAAAAAGCTCACCCGTCCCAAAGAGTGGGGGTTTTTATTGACGTTCAGAACGTTTACCATTCGGCCAAAAACCTTTTCAATTCCCGGGTAAACTTCAAAGAGCTTTTGAAAAATGTCATCGCCGATCGCCATCTCATAAGAGCAATGGCTTACGTCGTAAAAAGCGAAACCGCCTTGGGCGAAGAATCGTTTTTCGAAGCGCTTCGTAAAACCGGTCTTGAGCTTCGGCTTAAAGACCTTCTGATATTTTCGGGCGGCGCGAAAAAAGCCGACTGGGACGTGGGACTTGCGGTTGATGCCATCCGAATGGCGAGTGCCTTGGACGTTGTGGTTCTTGTGACCGGCGACGGCGATTTTGTTCCGCTCGTCGAATATCTGAAGTGGGGTTTGGGGAAACAAGTTGAGGTGGCGGCTTTCAGCCGAACCACTTCTTCCCGGCTCCGGGAGGTGGCTGACAGCTTCACGGAATTGGAAAATATTCCCCGCATTCTTTTGAAAATAAGACAAAGAGGAGAAAGACAATCATGAAACTGGAAAGAAAAATCTACAAAACTAAAATTGACGGCGAAGAACTCACGCTCGAAATTTCCGGCCTTGCCGGCAAAGCGAACGGGGCGGTTCTTGCCCGATATGGCGCAACCGCCGTGCTTGCAACGGCTGTGATGGCGAAAGAAGACCGGCCGGGCGATTTTTTCCCGCTCACCGTCGATTACGAAGAGCGGTTTTACGCCGCCGGAAAAATCATCGGCTCGAGATTCATAAGACGCGAAGGCCGCCCCTCGGATGAAGCCACTCTTTCGGGCCGGCTCATTGACCGGACCATTCGGCCGCTTTTTGACGAGCGGATAAGAAAGGAAATTCAGGTTACGATAACCATTCTTGCTTATGACGAAAAGCACGACCCCGACGTGCCGGCCTTGATCGCGGTTTCGACCGCCCTGGGTATTTCCGATATTCCTTGGAACGGGCCGGTTGCGGGCGTAAGAAAAGTAAAAAACGGCGAAGAAAACTTCTCATACAACGCCTTTTTTGCCGGCCCGGCGGAAAGGATAAATATGATTGAGTTTGAGGGCCGGGAAATAAAAGAAGAAGAGCTTCTCCGGATTTTCAACGAGAGTATCGAAGAAATCGGCGCGCTTATCGAGTTTCAGAAAGGAATAGTAAAAGAGGTAGGCAAGCCGAAAGCCGGGATAAGTTTTCCGGAAGTCGATTCACGGGTCCGGGGCTTGGTTCGGGAATTCGTGAAAAACGACTTGGGGAAAGCGGTAAAGGAAGGAACCTTGGGCGAGTTAAAGCATGGTCTTATGGACCATCTGAAGGAATCGGGCGAACCGGTTGAAGCCTTCGGCTTAGCCGATATCGCTTTTGAAGACGAGATTGATAAGTTCGTCAAGGAAGAAGTTTTGAAACACGAACGGCGTTCCGACGACAGGAAGCTCGATGAAGTCCGGCCGCTTTACGGCGAGGTCGGAATTTTCGAGCGGACTCACGGTTCGGGGCTTTTCATTCGCGGCGAAACCCAGGTTCTTGCCATTACCACTCTCGCGCCGCTCTCGGCCGGCCAGCTAGTCGAGACGATGGAATCGACCGGTAAGAAGAGATTCATGCTCCATTACAATTTTCCCAATTTTTCGGTGGGTGAAGTCGGTCGTTCCCGGGGTCCCGGCCGGCGGGAAATCGGCCACGGCGCGCTCGCGGCAAAAGCCATAAGAGCGGTTTTGCCAACGGAAGAAGAATTCCCTTACGCCATAAGAGTGGTAGCCGAAACTCTTTCTTCGAACGGTTCGAGTTCAATGGCTTCCACCTGCGCCACGTCGCTTTCTTTGATGGATGCGGGCGTGCCTTTGAAAAAACACGTTGCCGGCATTTCGATCGGCATAGTCATGGATGAAGAAGAAAACGATTTCAAGCTTTTGACCGACATTCAGGGTCCGGAAGACCATCACGGCGGCATGGACTTCAAGGTGGCCGGCACCCATGACGGCGTAACCGCCGTTCAGATGGACGTGAAAACGGAAGGGATAACGGCCGAGATTTTCGAAAAAGCCCTCCGTCAGGCGGGAGACGCGCGAGAGAAAATTTTGGACTCGATGGAAAAGACGATTTCCGCCCCGCGGCCGGAGCTCTCGTCTTACGCACCGACGATTCTTACCTTAAACATCAAACCGGAATCAATCGGAGAGGTAATCGGTTCCGGCGGACGGACCATAAACGGCATAATTGATTCGGTAGGGAACGATACCACCATTGACATCGAAGATGACGGGCGGGTTTTCATCGCGAGCTCCAACCGGGAATCGGCGGAAAAGGCATTTGAGATGGTGACCCAGATAGTCAGGGAATATAAAATCGGTGAAATCGTCGAAGGACCGGTTGTCCGAATCTTGGAATTCGGCGCCATCGTCGATTTGGGCGGCGGCCGAGACGGAATGATTCATGTTTCCGAACTGAAAGAAGGTTTCGTGAAAAAAGTTGAAGACGTGGTTAAAATCGGAGACGTTGTTAAGGCGAAGGTTTTAAGGGTTGAAAACGGGAAGATAGGCCTATCATTGAAGGGAGTAAATTAGTTTTTATTCCACCTCTTTTTCACTGCGGGGTTTATCCACAGGGGACCGAGGTCCGATGATTTATAATAAAGGAAATGGCAGACAATGTTTTTAATCAGCCTCAGTGGTCCGCGGGAAATAAGAACGAGCCCGTAAAGCCCAATGTTGACGTGAGGACTTTCGGTTCCGACGTAAAGTCAGTGTCCGACTCGGGCGGCGGAGCGCCAAAGCCCTATGTTCCCACCCCGCCTCCTCCGATTGAAACGCCGAAACCCGAGGAGAAGTCCGAGGCGAAGCAATCTTTCAATCAGGTTTTTCCGACAGCTTCCGTCGGGGAAAGCCCATCGCCCGCTCCGATGAATTTTGACGCCGGTATGGGAACCGGAGGAATGGAACCCAAGAAATCTTCAAAGGGTCTTTTTATCGGCATCCTCGTTTTTATAATAGTTGTCGGCCTCGCCGCCTTGGGTTACTTCTTCGTTTATCCGGTTTTCTTCGGTGAAGAATTAGCCGAGGCTCCGGAAGTTACCACTCCTTCTACGATTCCTCCCGTGCCCGAAGTGCCGACCGTTCCGGAAGTACCCACCGTAACCGATGGGACGACAACGCCCGCCGAAGAACCGGCAACCGAGCCGGAAGAACCGGCGGCGCCCGCGATTGTCGAGCACGTTTCTTTGCTTAAAACCGTGGCTGATGTGAACGCAAACGTTACCCTCGAAGACTTGACGCTAAGCTCAATAAAAAGCGAGTTTGAGTTTTCCACCGCCGAAGTTCCCGTCCTGAAGGAGGTTGTTCTCAATAGTTCGGAGGATGCGATTCTCGGATTCAGGGAGGTAGCGGGCATCTTTTTCCCGGACGTTTTTTCGGCGGAGGTCAGCGCTTCTTTTGAAAACGATTTCACTTTTTTCACTTACACGAACGACAAAGGTGTCTGGCTCGGGTTTGTCGGGAAAGCGAAATCAGATTCCACTCTTAGCGACTTAAAAACATCGGTGGCAAAGATTGAGAAAAGCGCCGGTTTAACCAATATGTTCCTTTCCGATGCCGGTACGGCCACCACCTGGAAGGGCGGGACGACCGAGGGCGTTTCCAACCGCTACCTTACTTACAGTTTGGCCGGAGCGGGTCTGAATTACGGCTGGCTTAACGACACGCTTGTTGTCAGCGCTTCTTATCAGGGTTTTCAGGAAGCTTTGAAGCACCTAAAGTAGGCGGTTGACTTTTCGGAGGTCGTCTTCTATATTGGTTTTATCTATCCGCTCTTCCTGTGAGCGGATGTTTATTAAAGGGCTTTCTCTCCGACCGTAGTCGGAGTCAGAAAACCTTTAATCTCAGAGCGCTCAATGTGATAGTAAAATTTACTTCGCATTGGGCTCGCAAATTTTAATCACATTGGCATGGATCTGAAAAACGTATCGTCTGCGGTAACGCAGATCGCCGAAGAAAAAGGGATAAAACCCGAATCTGTTTTTGTCGCCATCGAATCGGCAATCGCCACCGCTTACAAAAAGGAATATCGAAAAAGAAGCGAGTTCATTCGGGCGAAGCTCAATCCGAAAACCGGTGACATCAGTTTTTATCAGGTTAAGTTTGTCGTGGAGCCGGCGGAAGTGAGAATAGTTACTGAAGAGACGGAAGAAGAAAAAGCCGAATCTCGGCCGGTAGCGGAGGAAAACGAAACCGTTCTTCCCCGTTATAATCCCGACCGGCACATCTTTGTCGAGGAAGCGAAAGAATTTAAAAAAGACGCAAAGTCGGGGGATGAAATAGAATTTCCGCTTGAAGTTCACGAGGATTTCGGCCGGATTGCCGCCCAAGCCGCCAAACAAGTTATCTTGCAGGGCCTGCGGGAAGCAGAGCGGGCTTCGATTCATGAAGAATTTGCCGATAAAGAAGGCGAGATTGTAAGCGGTGCGGTGGAGCGGTTCGAAAGAGGCAACATTTACGTCAATTTGGGCCGGGCAGTCGGTATTATGTTCCATAACGAGAGCATTCCCGGCGAGCACTACCGGGTGGGCGCCCGCCTCCGTTTTTTCGTTCTCGCCGTTCAGGAAGACCCGAAGCGGCCGGGAATAGTTCTTTCCCGCTCCCATCCCAGGTTCGTTACCAAACTTTTTGAGCTTGAGGTGCCGGAAATGGCCGATGGCGTCGTTGAAATAAAGGCCATCGCCCGGGAAGCCGGCAGCCGTACCAAAGTTGCCGTCGCTTCCAATGAAGACGGCATCGACCCGGTCGGTTCGGCCGTCGGTCAGCGGGGAACGAGAGTGATGGCGGTCACGAATGAATTGGGCAACGAAAAAATAGACGTCATCGAGTGGTCCGCCGAACCGGAAAAATACATCGCCAACTCTCTTTCACCGGCCAAAGTTAAGCTTGTTGAAGCTCTCCCCCGTCGGGAAGCGAAAGTTCTCGTTGCCGAGGACCAACTCTCTCTCGCAATCGGCAAAGGCGGCCAGAATGTGCGCCTCGCCGCGAAGCTCACCGGCTGGAAGATAGACGTTCGGAGCCAATCCCGGCCGGAAGAAGTTCTCTCCGGCGGCGTAGCGGAGGTGGAGTCCGTGGGAGGAGGTGATATAATTGAAAACGTCGCGGAAGAAAGAGACGAAGAATAATGCTTTATCTGATATTTATTCCGATAATCATTGCGATTGTCTACACCGTTTATCTTATTTTTTGGCTGAAGGGGAAGCCCTCGGGAAGCGCGGCGATGATTGAAATATCCCGTGCCATTCAAAGCGGCTCCTCAGCTTATCTGAATCGGCAGTACAAGACCGTTTCTTTGGTCGCGCTCATTCTTTTTCTTGCAATCGGTTTTATGCTCGGGTGGCTAACGGCCGCGGGATTTTTGGTAGGCGCTTTTGCTTCGGCCTTGGCCGGTTACATCGGCATGAATATTGCGGTAAGGGCGAATGCCAAAACTGCCGAAGCGGCCGGAAAAAGCCTCGCTTCCGCTCTCGCTCTCGCTTTTCGGGCCGGGTCGGTGACCGGTTTTTTGGTGGTTGCTTTAGGGCTTCTATCCGTTTCCGCTTTTTATCTTCTCTCCGAGAACGTCATGTCTTTGATCGGGCTCGGGTTCGGCGCGAGTTTGATTTCGATCTTTGCCCGTCTTGGCGGCGGTATTTATACCAAGGCGGCTGATGTCGGCACGGACTTGGTCGGAAAAGTTGAAGCCGGCATTCCCGAGGACGACCCGCGAAACCCCGGCGTGATTGCCGACAACGTCGGCGACAATGTCGGCGATTGCGCCGGCATGGCGGCCGATCTTTTTGAAACTTATGCCGTGACGCTGACCGCGGCCATGCTCGTCGGTTCGGCTCTCGGTCTTACCGGTTCCCAGCTCGTTTTTCCTCTCATCCTCGGCGGTCTCGCCATTGTCGCTTCCGTTCTGGGAAGCCTGTTCGTAAGTCTGGGGAAAGGCGGCGGAATCATGAACGCTCTTTACAAGGGATTTATCGCCTCTGTCATCGCTTCAGGAATTCTTTTCTATTTTGCTTCCCGGGAATTTTTCGGCGCCGGGTATCTTAAAATTTTCGGCGCGGCTCTCGTGGGCCTTATTGTCACCGTTTTAATGGTTGTGATAACCGATTATTACACTGCCAAGAAATACCGGCCGGTGAAAAGCATTGCCGAGGCATCGAATTCCGGGCACGGCACGAATATCATCATCGGTCTTTCGGTCGGGATGGAATCGACGCTTCTCCCGATTATCGTGATCGTTCTCGGTATTCTTGGCTCCTTTACTCTTTCCGGCCTCTACGGCATTGCCATTGCCGCCGTGTCGATGCTTTCCGTTGCCGGCATTATTGTCGCCATCGATTCATTCGGGCCGATAACCGATAACGCCGGCGGCATTGCCGAAATGGCATCGCTCTCGGAAGACGTTCGTAAGCACACCGACGCCTTGGATGCCGTCGGGAACACGACGAAAGCCGTAACCAAGGGTTACGCCATCGCCTCGGCCGGGCTTGCCGCTCTCGTTCTTTTCGGCAGTTATGTCGAGGAACTTTCGAGATTCGCCGGGGATGTTGTTTTCAAACTTGAAAATCCCTACGTTTTGGTGGGCTTATTTTTGGGAGCGGCCGTGCCCTATTTCTTCGGGGCGCTCGCGATGCGTTCGGTGGGGCGCGCCGCCGGCTCTATCGTGGAAGAAATAAGACGGCAGTTCCGGGAAATCAAAGGACTTATGGAGGGTGAGGCGAAACCGGAGTACGGCAAAGCGGTTGATATCGTGACCAAAGCCGCTCTTCGGGAAATGGTTGTGCCGGCCCTTCTGCCGATTGTCTCCGTCTTGCTTGTTGGTTTTCTCCTCGGCCCCGAAACCTTGGGCGGGTTCCTAATCGGCTCGATAATTTCGGGGCTCTTTATCGCAATCTCAATGACCTCGGGCGGGGCGGCATGGGACAACGCCAAGAAGTACATCGAGGACGGCGCTTTCGGCGGCAAGGGTTCCGAGGCCCACAAAGCGGCGGTGACGGGGGACACCGTCGGCGACCCCTATAAAGACACCGCCGGCCCGGCTATTAACCCGCTTATTAAGGTAATAAACATCGTTGCGCTTCTTATCGTTCCCTTTTTATAGGCCAGAGTGATAATTGGTTAAGGCCGGAGTTTTATATAGTATAATTAACCCATATGAGGCTTCCAAGAGAGTGGAAAAACTGGCAGGT
>CAZGRD010000022.1:7267-9275 GCA_964528065.1 uncultured Candidatus Saccharibacteria bacterium | reverse complement strand
GTATACCACCTCGTATTCATTCCAGTTTTAACGAAAGAATTTTAGAGACTCCATCCTCGCCCATAGTGACGCCGTATAGGGCGTGGGCGGCTTCCATAGTGGAGCGGTTATGGGTGACCAAAATAAACTGGGTACGCTTGGAAAATTCCTTTATGAGTTCGGAAAAACGGCGGGCGTTTTCTTCGTCGAGCGCCGCGTCGATTTCATCGAGAACAAGAAACGGCGGCGGACTCACCGAAATGAGCGCAAAAAGCGCGGCCATGGAAACCAAGCTCTTCTCTCCGCCAGAGAGCATTTCTATCCCCTTCAAACTCTTTTGGGGCACATTGAGGTCGATTTCTATCCCGGCTCTTAACTCGCTCTCTTCTTGCATCTCTTTCATTTCTTTTGGTTCTTCCGGTCCGGTAATCGCCAAATCGCCGACCTCCGATTCCCCTTCCCCGATCTCAATTTTGGGAGGACGGTAAGCCTGCAATTTCAGCTTCGCCCGGCCGCCGCCGAACATCAGCCGAAAATATTTATTGAACTCTTCATTTATTTCCTTGAATGAAGTTTTGAACTCGGAATAAATCTTGTTTTCGAGTTCCTTAATAAGTTTTCTAAGGTCGGTAATGGCCGTTTCCAAATCGAAAACTTCTTTTTTCAGAAACTCGTAGCGCTCCTCCTTTTCTTTCGCTTCCGCAACCAAGCCCTCGTCAATCTCGCCTATCGCGGCAAGCTCGCCCCGAAAACGCATTATCTTTCTCTCCAAATCGGAGGAGTCGATATCGCCGCCGACCGGCGGAAGATTGTCGAGTTCTCCCGCTTCCCGGCCGGCCGCCCGCCATTCCCGCCGAAGCTCGGTAACCCTGATTTCGATTTTTTCCTTCTCGAAAAGAGCGGACTGAATGTTCTGCTCCAGCTTACGGAGTTCGTTTTTTTCCGATTCCAAGCGCTCCACTTCCCGCCGGAATTCCTGGTTCAGTTCTTCCTGAACGTAAGTTAAGCGCTCGCTTTCCTCTCCCAGGCTTTTGATTTCCTTGTCGATTACAAGAAGCGCCTCTTCAAGCTCCTTTTTCTTTTCCAAAGATTCGTGGTTATCCTTCTCTTCTTCCTTGAGAAGCTCTTTTAGTTTGGAAACCGAATCTTTTAACCGACTCTTGATTTCACCCGCATCGTCAAGCTCAAGAAACTCTTCGATTTTTTTGATGAAGTCTCTTATCCCCACCTCAAGCTCGTGAAGGGAAACGTGGTCCCGCGGAACGGATTTTCTTATTTCGATTTCCGCCTCGAGCCGGCCCAGGCCTTCCTTCAAGGAGAATTTCTTGTTGAGAAATCCGTTCAAATCGCTTCTCAATTTTTTGATTTTGTCCGACTCTCCCGACTTTTCGTTTATTTCTTTGAGGTTTTTTTCTATTGCTTTTACCTCTTCGTCTTTTTTGGACTTCGCCGCCCGATAGCCGCCAATCGGTTCCTCGGCTTTACTCATCAAGCCGCTCAAGTTATGAAATTGAAAAGAAAAATAATTGTCTTCGTAGGATTTTAGCTTTTTTTCTATCTCGCTTCTTTTTTCGAATCTCGTCCGCTGGCGCCGCAGAAGCCGCAAGTGGGGCGCAAGCTCTTCGATCATTGCTTTCACTTTATCCAAATTGATGACACTCAAGGTAAGCCGTCTTTCGGCGCCATGTTTTTTAAGCCGGAACTCCTTGAGTCCCAGAATTTCTTCCACCATCTGTCTTCTTTCTTCCGGGGAAGAACGCACGAAAATGTCGCTCTCGCCCTGGCCGATCATCGTAAGACCCCGGTTGCCGAGCTTCGCCCGGGCCAGAATCGGTATCAAGTCCTTCAGCCGTATCACTTCGCTGTTCCAAAAAAACTCGCTCGTCCCGGAACGGTCTATCTTTCGTTCCAATTCCACCTCTTCGGCGTCAATCGGAAAGACGCGGTCACGATTGTCGAAATAAAGAGAAACCCGGGCAAGGCCGACGGCTCTCGTTTTCGCCGAACCGGCGAAGATGAGTTTGTCCAA
>CAZGRD010000022.1:0-7167 GCA_964528065.1 uncultured Candidatus Saccharibacteria bacterium | reverse complement strand
GCTTTCTGCTCTTCGCCGAAGAAAACGCCGACTACGAATTCCTTGCTGTGGTCGGGCCCCGCCTCGGAAAGAACTTTGTAAATTGGCGTTACTTTCAGGTCTTCCTGGACTATTTCTTGAAGCGTGCTTTTCGGGTCGCGGTAGAGCTTGTTTTCTATCACTTCGTCGAGGTGGTTCATCACGAACTTCTTCACGAAAATTTCCGCTCCATCGTAACCGGCGTCGAGGTAAATCGCGCCGATTAGCGCCTCGATGGCGTTCGCGAGAATAACCTCGCGAGCCCGGCCGGTGTCTTTGGCTTCACCTTTCGAAAGCCGCAGATATTCTTCCATTCCGGTTTCTTTGGCAATCTTCGAAAGCATCTGGTAATTCACGAGAGCCGCCCGCAAGCCGGTAAGCTGGCCTTCCTGATAATCGGGGTAAGCGTGAAAAATATATTCGGTTACGACGAGTTCCAAAACCGCATCGCCCAAAAATTCAAGCCGTTCGTTGTGAGCGCCGACCGAGGGGTATTCGTTCAAATAAGAACGGTGAGTCAGGGACTCCTTCAGGAAATCCTTGTTTTTGAATTCAAAACTTATTTTTTTCTCTAAATCGCTTAAATCACTCATTTTCGCTTGGGGCGGACATTTCCCGATAAATCGTTCCCAGGACGCCGTTTACGAATTTTGGCGAGTTCGGACCGCTGTAATTCTTGGCTATTTCAATCGCCTCGTTGATGGCTACTTTGGGCGGCACCTCCTTCTTGTCGGCGTAAAGAAGTTCGTAAAGGCCGATTCGGAGAACATTCCGGTCGACGATGGCAATCTTGGGGAGCGGCCAGTCCGGCGCCGCCTTTTCGATGATTTTGTCTATTTCCGGGAGATGTTCGATTACGCCTTTTACTATTTTCCAAATGAATTCCGGCTCGTCTATTCCCTGGCCGAAATCATTCATATTGCGCTCCACAATTTTTATCAAATCGGCCTGCCGGTCGTAAAAATCCCACTCATAAAGAGACTGAAGAACTATTGTTCTCGCTAAATGTCTGGTGGCCATAATAAGTTGTCAAAATTCTGAATACCGAACGGAACCGATGTTTAGGGTTTTTGCTTTTGTGCTCTTGGCTTCTTGACGTAAGTTCCGCATTGCGGACACACTTTGTGGGGCATCGTAGGCCCGCCGCACTTCGGACAAACCGAAATGCGCTTTTTCTTGAGCGCCAACTGCGACCGTCGCCGGCCGACTTTTGACTTCGAATGATGTTTTACCGGTACGCCACCCATAATTTAATTAAACAACACTTGCCTTTATTTTTCAACCGTTGCGCGGTTTATGACGACCGGTTCGAGTGGCTGATCATTGCCGTCGGTTGGAACCCGGCCGATTGCGTCAACGACCTCTTGCCCTTCAATCACCTTTCCGAAAATCGTGTAAAGATTCGGCAAGGGGTAGTCCTCAAGCATTATGAAAAACTGGCTGCCGTTTGTATTCTGGCCGGAATTGGCCATCGCCACCACTCCCTTCTTATAGCCCTCCCGAAAAGAAGCCGTATTGGGGTCGAGCTCATCCTCAAACTGATAACCCGGGCCGCCGGTGCCATTGCCGTTCGGGTCCCCGCCCTGAATCACGAAACCGGGCACCACCCGATGAAAAGTAAGCCCGTCGTAAAATCCTCTTTCGGCGAGAGTAACGAAATTCTCCACCGTTTTCGGCGCGTCCCCGGGATAGGTTTCGAATTTAATCGTGCCGAAATTCGTTTCCAAGACGACCACCGGATTCGAATCCGTCCCCCGGAAATAAACAAAAAACAAACCCCCCAGGACGATAACGGCGAAAACGATAATAATTAAATATTTTTTCTCCATTCGAATATTATACAAATTTGCAAAAACTTTTCCTGTGGAAATCCGTAAGTCCGTGCCGGCCGATCGCCCTCTTGTGTTTTTTCGTCCCGTAGCCCTTATGCTCGTCGAAACCGTACTTAGGGTGCTTTTTGTGGAGTTTCACCATGTAATTGTCTCTTTTGACTTTCGCCACGATTGAAGCGAGTTTTATGACATTTATCTTTTCGTCGCCTCTTATAATCGTGGAAGCGGATAAACGCGGATAATCGACAGGGTCAACGTGGATATACAAACCGCCGTCCAAATAAACCCTATTGAGCGATTGACTGCCGGAATTTTCGGCGAGTTTTTTGTAGGCTCTCGTCGCCGCCAAGTCGGCCGCCCGCCTTATATTCCTGCGGTCTATGACATGGGGCGAAACACGGCTTACGGCATAAGAGATTTCCGGATTGGTGTCCACGAATTTCAGCCATTTTTTCCGCTGTTTCGCGCTCAAGCGTTTCGAATCCCTGAGTTTCGCCAAATTTCCGATTTTCAAATTTATTCCCCGGGGCAGAGTGAGAGCGGCGACGAGAACGGGACCGGCGAGCGCCCCCCTGCCCACTTCGTCGATGCCCGTCATCATCCTTCTTTTTTTCGTCATTTTCTTCCGCTATAATTGTCGTTGATAACATGAAATTCGTCCATCTGCACGTACATAGCCATTACTCGCTGCTCGACGGTCTCGCCAAAATCGACGACTTGGTGAACCGTACCAAAGAGCTTGGCATGAGCGTCATCGCTCTTACCGACCACGGCAATCTTTACGGCGCCATCGAATTCTACAAAAAAGCCAGGGCGGCCGGCATAAAACCCATTATCGGAATCGAAGCATACCTCGCGCCGAACGGGCGCCTCTCCAAACAGCCGAGAGTTGACGAAGTCAGGCATCATCTCATCCTTCTCGCCAAGAACAAAGTCGGCTGGAAAAATCTGGTCAAACTCGCAACCTTGGCGAGCACCGAAGGTTTTTACTACAAGCCGAGAATGGACAGGGAAATATTGAGCCAATACCGGGAAGGACTAATCTGCCTCTCCGGCTGTTTTTCGGGGGAAATCGCCAAGTTCCTCTCCTCCAAAAAAACGTTGGAAGCGGAGGAGACCGCGACCTGGTACAAAAACATTTTCGGCGAAGATTTTTATCTCGAGGTTCAGCCTCACGCTCCCCATCTTCACCCGCTCCTCTCCGAACTTTCAAAAAAATTGAACATTCCCCTCGTCGCCACACAGGACGTCCACTATGTTTTGAAAGACGACAAAACCGCCCACGAAATACTTCTTGCCGTCCAAACTTCGAGCCGGGTTGACGACGAGGACAGATTGAGCCTGAAAAACTACGACCTTTCCCTCCGCTCGCCCGAAGAGATGATTGAGCTTTTCAAACACCTGCCGGAGGCGGTGGAAAACACGGTGCGGATTGCCGAGAAATGCGATTTGGAAATCGACTTGAAGCAAACCCACCTCCCCAAGTTTCCCCTGCCCGAAGGCGTTTCGGCGATGGAATATCTGAAAAATCTCATCAAAGAACGCTTGCCCGGCCGCTTCCCGGAATCAACCGAAGAAGTGAATGAGCGAATCAGGCACGAGCTCGGCGTCATCGAAAAAACCGGCTTCGCCGACTACTTCCTGATCGTCGCCGACTTCGTCAATTGGGCGAAACTGCACGGCATCGTGGTGGGGCCCGGCCGGGGTTCGGCCGCCGGCAGCATCGTTTCCTATATTTTGGGAATCACCAACATCGACCCTTTGAAGTACGACCTTCTCTTTGAAAGATTTTTGAATCCGGACCGGATTCAGGTCCCCGATATCGACATCGACTTTACCGACACCCGGCGGGATGAAGTTCTGGCTTACATCCGGGAAAAATACGGCGCCGACAAAGTCGCCCAAATCATCACTTTCGGAACGATGATGGCCCGGGCCGCCGTACGTGACACCGGCCGGGCACTCGGTCTCCCCTATGGCTTCTGCGACCAAATTGCCAAGCTCATCCCTTTCAACGTCCCTTTGAAAAAATCGATTGAAGCGGTGCCGGAACTGAAAGAAATGATGGAAAACAACGACGACGCCAAAAAACTTCTGGAGTCCGCAATTAAGCTTGAAGGAACGGTGCGCCACGCCTCCGTCCACGCTTGCGGCATCGTTATCTCAAGCTACCCCCTGACCGAATTCGTACCGCTCCAGAGAGCGCCGCAGGGAGACGAGTCGATTATCACCCAGTTCGAAATGCACAGCATCGAAGACTTGGGCCTCCTCAAAATCGATCTTCTGGGACTTAAGAACCTCACCATCATCGAAAAAACTCTGCGGCTCATAAAAGAATTGCACGATATCGATATCGACGTTAACAAACTGCCGCTCGACGACGAAAAAACCTTCGAGCTTTTCAAGAGCGGCGAGATGACCGGCGTTTTCCAACTTGAATCCTCCGGCATGCGCCACTACCTCAAGGAGCTGAAACCCAGCGAACTGGAAGACATCATCGTCATGATTTCGCTTTACCGGCCAGGACCGATGGAGCTTATTCCGATGTACATCAACCGGAAATTCGGAAGGGAAAAAATAACTTATCTTCACCCCCGCCTCGAACCGATTCTTTCGAAGACTTACGGCGTCGGCATCTATCAGGAACAAATGATGCGGATTGCCCGCGACCTTGCCGGCTTTACGCTCGCCGAGGCCGACACTCTCCGGAAAGCCATCGGCAAGAAAATCAAGAAACTTCTCGACGAACAAAAAGAAAAACTGATAGAGGGCGTCGTCAAAAACGACATCGACAAAAAAACAGCCATGAAAATTTGGGAACTCTTCCCGCCTTTTGCGCGATACGGCTTCAACCGGTCGCATGCCGCCTCTTACGCGCTCATAAGCTATCAAACCGCTTATCTCAAGGCTCATTTTCCGGTTGAGTTCATGACAAGTCTGCTGAATGTTTCCGGCACCGACGTCGACAGAATCAATTTCCTGATTGGCGAATCCAGAAGGTTGGGCATTCAGGTTCTCCCGCCGGACGTGGATTTAAGCTTTCAGGATTTTGCCGTCGATGGAGGTAGTATTCGTTTCGGTCTTTCGGCCATAAAAAATATCGGCGGAAACATCGTTGATTTCATCATCGAGGAAAGAGCGCGGGGCGGACCCTTCGGAAACTTCGGCAATTTTTTGAAACGCGTCCATCACCGCGACCTCAATAAAAAATCCCTCGAGTCGTTCATAAAATGCGGGGCTTTCGATTCGCTCGGCGTAAGCCGGAGCGAAGCTCTCGCCAACCTCGACGAGATAATCAAATTCAATCAGGCGGCGAGAAAGTTAAGAGACGGCAATCAATCTTCTCTTTTCGGCGGCGGCGACGACTTCGCTCCTTTCAAAATGAGAGCGAACGGCGAGGATATAGACAAAAGAACGATACTGGCCTGGGAAAAAGAGCTCTTGGGACTCTACATTACCGGTCACCCTTTCAGCTCCTATGCTTCCAAAATGAAAAAGAAAACGAAACCGATCAAAGAAATTGCGGCCTTGACCGAGGAGAGTGTTTACAATAAATCGCCATATCTCACTCTCGCCGGCGTCATCACCGGCATTCAGAAAATTTTCACCAAGAACGGCCAGCCGATGCTTTTCGTCACCATTGAGGATGACGGCGGCAGAATCGAAATCCTTGTTTTTTCGGACGTCCTGCAGAAAAACCCGGCAATCTGGGAGGAAAACAAAGTGGTTATGGTTGAAGGCAGAATTTCTTTCCGCGGCCGCGAACCGAAAATCATCGCAAACGCCGCAAAGGAGTTGTAAAAAAAGAGAGAGGCCCGCGGTAAACTCACGCGGGCCTCACATGCGAAGACCAAGACGCAGAAGCGCTTCAGCGGTCGGGGGACGAGCGGAGCATACCGCTTCCCCCTCCTCGCGCTTCACTTCCGTCTTTTCCCGGACACGCTGACGAGACTTAGTTGGTTTCGGGGCGGTGATTCCCCACCCGTCAGGACGGCTCGTGCCGGCCACCTATCTAACCTCGCCTTGGTCTTTTATACGAACTGTCTGGCCCAACACGCGCGCAGGGATCTCAAAAAGATCCATGCTCATCATTCCATCGACTACTTGCGAACCACAAAAGCGCAGTTTTCCGCGCCTCAGTGGTATCCGAGAACGCCACCCTTCCGCGGCTTTTCCTATCGCCTTAGACCAGACAGATTCTTTCCTGATTGTTGCTTTTCTAATTATACATCTATCTAAGAATTTGTCAAGTCCCAAAAAATGAGCGTTTTTCCTCGGTTTTCTGCTATAATTATCACCATGCCGAAAAGCAATTTAGATAATATCCGTCATTCTCTGGCTCATCTCTTGGCAGCCGCGGTTTTGGAAAAATTCCCGGATGCCAAGCTCGGTATTGGACCCGTAATCGAAGACGGCTTTTACTACGACTTCGACCTACCTCGCAGCCTTGCTCCGGAGGACCTGAAGGGATTCGAAAAAACAATGAAAGAGCTGATTCGCCAGAAACTCCCCTTCCGGGGCAGAAAAGTAACGACCGCCGAAGCGAAGAAGATTTTCAAAAACCAGCCGTTCAAGCTGGATTTGATAAAGGAGTTCGTGAAAGAAAAGAAAGGACTCACCGTATATGAAACGGGCGATATTTTTCTCGATTTGTGCCGCGGCGGCCACGTGAAAAATACCGGCGAAATAAATCCGGACGCGTTTGTCCTGGACCGCATCGCCGGCGCCTACTGGCGGGGTAACGAAAAAAACCAGATGCTCACCCGTATTTACGGCGTCGCTTTTAACACAAAGAAAGAATTAGAAGAATACGTTGCCCTTCAGGAAGAGGCGAAAAAGAGAGATCATCGTAAGATTGGTCAAGAACAAGAGCTTTTCTATATTGACGAAACAGTCGGCAAGGGCTTACCGATGTTTCTGCCGAAAGGAGCGACTATTAGGCGGGAACTTGAACGCTTTATTGTGGACGAGGAAATCAAACGCGGTTACTTGCATGTCTTGACACCCGACCTAGCTCGGCTTGAACTCTACAAAAAATCCGGTCACTATCCGTACTATAAGGATTCGATGTACGCCCCTATTGTCATAGATGAAGATGAATTTATGCTTCGACCGATGACTTGCCCTCACCATTTCCAAATGTATCTTTCGAGGCCTCACAGCTACCGCGAATTGCCGATGCGAATTGCCGAAGTTGCTAAACTCTATCGCTATGAGCAATCAGGCGAACTAACGGGTCTCCAACGAGTCAGAGCTTTCTGTCTCGCCGACGCCCACGTAATCTGCGCCAACGAAGAGCAGACCGTTCACGAAATGG
>CAZGRD010000021.1:8927-11073 GCA_964528065.1 uncultured Candidatus Saccharibacteria bacterium | reverse complement strand
TGGCCCCCTCGGCAGGAATCGAACCCGCATTAGAAGGTTAGAAACCTTCCGTTCTGTCCATTGAACTACGAGGGGAAGTGTTTTGATTTTAAACCGAAAATCGGATAATTTAAAGAGGAACGGGCCGTAGTGTAATGGCAGCACGAGACGTTTGGGACGTTTTAGTCCGAGTTCGAATCTCGGCGGCCCGACCAAATACGAAGGGGGGTAAGGCGAGTCATCGACGGACCGAATTCAATCGTTTTCGACCAAGCCGAAAACCGTTTGCACGTTCAAAAAGCCATCCTCGTTTTTCTTCTCCAGCAGTAGTATCATATTGTAGTTAAAGCCAGTCGTCGCTTGCTCTGGCGGGCCTGCCCGCCGAAGCTCGCTGCGGCGAGCGAAGGCGGGATTAGTTTAGTGGCAGAATGACTCCCTTCCAAGGAGTAGACACCGGTTCAATTCCGGTATCCCGCACCAAGATACAACTAGAGGGTTGCGGCCGACTTCCATGCCCACTCAAATAAAGCTTTGTATGTTTTTACAACATCAGCACTTTCTATAACCATAACGAAAACACTCTTCTTTAGGGAAAATATTGCCAGCTTATTCCCAAATATGAGGTTATCGGAAAATCCAAATTCAAAATCTGTAGGAAGTAATCTTATATGATGGTTCTTGCCTTGAAGACGTTTTATTTCTTTGGACCATTTGATTCCTTCTTCATCTCCGTAGTTTAGTTCTCTTATTTTTGGGTTAACAAGCGATCTCAATACCTTTTTATATTCAGCCAGCCCTTCAGGCGCAAATTCTCTCAAGGCGCCTATGCGAGCAATCCAAAGAGCTTCTTCTTTGCTGCTTAAAGAAGCGTAAAGTTCTCTGTAAAGAGATCTTACTCCTTCCATGCCTTCGAAAACTTGAATTTTAGGTTTTTCTTTGGGAGTGTTGTATAAAGCTACAAGTTCCGGCATCGCACTCTCTATTTCCTTCTCACGAAATCTTGCCAACCCAAGAAGCCTTCTTGGATGAACAGCGGAGTAGAGTTTCCTTTTCCCGACCGTCTTCACGGAAAGAAGGCCCAGTGTTACCAAAACATCAACGGCCAAATAAGTAGTTGAACGCTTAACAAGCGCCTTTCTTGATATATCACTAATAAGAGCCTCGCCAAGCTCAAGAGAAGTCATATAAACCGCGGCCTGCTTATTATCCAAACCACTATTTTGCGCCAAAACGGTTGGGTTTTTCATGCAAATCAGTATGATAGGCTTGTAATGAAATGTCAATCTATATGACACATTTGTAATGGAAAGAGCCGAAATACGCTTCAAATAAAGGTTTCTAAGCGATAATTATGACGATAATATTGACAAAATCTATTTTATATATCATTTTAAGGCCAGCACACCCCAACAAGGAGCCGGACAATGCGAGCTCTCGTCCATGGTTTTTGGTCACCCCGCGACAATCACCTTTTCACCGACAAGATGGTTGCGTTGGCTAAAGAAATCGCTTCTGAGAACCAGCCGGTCATGCTGGTTGACGCAGACATCGAGTCGCCTCTTCTCATTGACCTTTTCCCAGAAATCACCGGGCAACGAGAAGATGTTATCGGTCTGACGCACTTCCTGGCTGACCCGCAAAAGGTTCCTCACAAGGCCAGGTCTCCCAGGTACGTCGGGGACGCATTAATCAAAACAAGCGATAATCTGTTTGTCCTTGTTACCACCACCAGCCCCGACCTTCTGGTAAATACCATCTGCGACGGTAGCAGTGTGGATAGGTTTAAATACTTGGCTGAGAATCTGCGGGAAGTTTCTCGCCAAAGAAACATCCGACATGCCATCCTTCGTCTTGGACGAGGTCTTAGCGACCAAGCCATTGTATGGTGGAGCGAACTTGACCAGTTGATCATTTGCCAGCCAGACGGGGAAATAAATCCCTCCTGGGCTGAGATGGCAAAGCTGGCAGCGTCTGCTCTTGAACCACATCAGACCGCCCACCTCTCCGCGCCGGAAAAGCTGGAAGCCGGAGTAATCGTGAACTGCTTGCAAAACAAGTGAACTCCGGACGCCAAACCCCCGTCTGCCAACCGGCAGGCGGGGGTTTCAGATTAGATTTGCTTATAAACCTCGGATTTGGTAGGTTTCTTTATGTAACGTTACACTTA
>CAZGRD010000021.1:7475-8827 GCA_964528065.1 uncultured Candidatus Saccharibacteria bacterium | reverse complement strand
TGGCAAAAGATAGAAAACTACCAATTCCGGGGATTTCCTTTTTCGAGCTGGCTTTACAAAATTGCCTTGAATGCCGTAATCGACCACTGGCGGACGAGAAAACCGAGCGTGAGCATCGACCTTGTGAAAGACGACTTGCTCTCGGAACTGCCGGCATTCCACGAAGAGGTCGACCAAAAGTTTAGTCTGGTTTTGGTGAAAAATGCCATCGCCAAACTTGAACCGGACCAGCAGGACGTGATAGTAATGAAATTTGTGGACGAACTTTCGAACAAGGAAATATCCGATGTTCTCGGCAAGAGTGAAGGAGCAATAAGAGTCATTCAGCACCGCGCTCTGCGCCAATTGAAGAAACTGATTGAAGAGGCATGATTACAAACGAAGAAATCAAGAAAAATTTGGGGAAGTTGAGAATTGTAGAACCCGACCCGGGATTCAAAAGAACGTCACGGTCGCTTATTTTGAGCTACAAATCCGAAAAGAAAATCTTCTTTGGAATGCCGTTTTTGAAAGTCGCCGGCGCCTTTGCCGTCCTCATGCTCGTAATTACCGCCGTTGCTTTTGAGTTCTCCCCCACTCCTGTCCTTTCTTCATCTTTCAATTCGGGTTCTCTCCAGAAAGAATTTGAAAATCTCTCCATAAATACGGGGATTGAAGAAGCCAAGTACCGGGAAAGCGCCAACCAGACGATTGTTTCGGCTCTAAACGAAATTGAGAATACCAACGTGAAGCACATGAACGATTCCCTGCTCCGCGACGAGGCGGACAATATCAACCTTGACGACTCAACCAACCCGGAGATAGACGCTCTCCTTGAAACGGTTATTTTCTAAAACGATGAAAAAGATTTTACTCATATCGATGATTCTCGCGATCGCCCTCCCGACGGGCGCCGCTTTGGCGGAGACAAAACTTGAGTCCACTCTCGAAGGCGTCAAAGGCCAGGTTGAAAACCTCGTGACCGCCAAAGACGAAAAGAGCGTGAGCGAGCTCGCTCTTCGGATTGAAACTTTCAAAAAAATCATAGAGTTTTCCGTCTCCGAGACCAAAGACCTGAAAATAAAACTCTTGGGCTTGGAGGACTTAAACGAGGAAGAAAGCGCCTGGCGCAAGACCATGATCGAGGAACTGAACAACGCCCTCACTTATTACGAGAGCGAGAAATCGACCGTTGAAGATGCCGCGGAAATAAGTTTGGATGAAATCAAAACGCTCGCTACCGACTTCAAGAACTGGCGCGATACGACTTACCTCCCTGTTGCCGAAAAGGTAAACGAACTTCTCCTGATTCGCCAGGAAGAAAACGCCATTGAAATCGCCGAACGCCGGTGGCAAAAAATCGACGAGGACAT
>CAZGRD010000021.1:5652-7375 GCA_964528065.1 uncultured Candidatus Saccharibacteria bacterium | reverse complement strand
AAGAAAACGCCATTGAAATCGCCGAACGCCGGTGGCAAAAAATCGACGAGGACATTAAGAAATTGGAAAAAGCCAAAATCAAGGGAGTGGGAGAATTAAGAGAGCTTCTTAAGAATGCCGACGGCCTGATAGGCGAGGGAAGGGAATTGAACCGCGAAGCGGGAAATGCTTTCTGGAAAGATTACATTCTCGTGACCGCTACCACCACGACTTCCGCTCCGGCTTCCACCACGATCACCTTCCTGCCGGAAAGATTGAACGCGACCACAACGACGGCGAGTTCAACGGAATCCGCGACCAGCACCGACGAGAGCGCTTCGAGCACTCTCTCGATTCAACCTCCGTCAATAAAGGGTTTGGTGGGAGACTCCTTGGTTCGCATCAAGGACGCCTATCAAATCTTTATTGAAATGAGCAATTTGGTGAGGAAGTTGCTCAACTAAAACCCTATCCGCCGATAAGGCGGATAAAGAGGGTAAATAAAAACAATCCCGCCCTGACTTCAATAATCGGGGCGGGATTGTTTTTCGTCTAAACGAGCTCGTTTAGATAAACTATTTGACTGCTTCTTTAAGAAGCTTGCCAGCTCGGAACTTCGGTTTGGTCGAAGCTGCAATCTGGATTTTTTCGCCTGTTTTGGGGTTTACGCCCATTCTTGCCGCTCTCTTTACGACCCGAAAGGTGCCGAAACCGGTAATTCCTACCTCTTCGCCGCGGCCGAGCGTCTTTACAATCGTATCAAAGAGAGCTTCAACCGCTTCGGTTGCCTGCTTCTTTGTTTCGATTTCAGCAGCTTTCATTACTGCTTCTACGAGACCATCCTTCTTCATAATCTGATTTTTGACTTACTTAGAGAATATCGACCTTTTGGGTTTCCGTATCAAAACTCTAATTATTATAGCAAATTAGGGCCTTTTCCGCTATCGGGCGTATTCCACAGCCTTAACTTCCCGGATAACGGTCACTTTAATCTCGCCCGGGTAATTGACGTCGGATTTAATCTTACCGGCAATCTGTTTGGCGAGTTGAAGCGCTCCGAAGTCGTCGATTTTCTCGGGTACCGCGAATACCCTCACTTCCCGGCCGGCGGAAACGGCATAAGCGTCGCGCACTCCCGAAAAACTTTTGACTACCTTCTCGATATCTTCCAGCCGTTTCAGGTATTTCTCGAGAGTATCGCGCCTGGCGCCGGGCCGGGCGGCGGAAATCGCGTCGGCGGCCGCAACCACATAAGATTCCGGAGACGAGAAAGGATATTCTTCGTGATGGGCTTCCATCGCCTGCACGACTTCCGGAGCAATCCCGTACTTCTGGAGGATTTTCCGGCCAAGCTCGACATGAGTTCCTTCCACTTCATGGTCAATCGCCTTGCCGATGTCATGAAGAAAAGCGCCCTTCTTGGTCACCTCGACGCTCAGTCCCAATTCGGAGGCCATCATTCCGGCAATATGAGTCATTTCAATGGAGTGGGTGAGCACGTTCTGGCCGTAACTGGTACGGTAATTCAGACGGCCAAGCAGTTTCAAAATTTCCTTAGGCAGGTCAAGAATGCCGACTTCGTAGGCGGCTTCTTCGCCGATGCGCTCTATCCGTTCATCGAGTTCTTCTTTAGCTTCTTCAACTTTCTCTTCAATCTTCGCCGGCTGAATCCGGCCGTCGGCAATGAGCTTTTCGAGGGCAATGCGCGCCACTTCCCGGCGCATGGGGTCGAAAGAGGAAAGAA
>CAZGRD010000021.1:0-5552 GCA_964528065.1 uncultured Candidatus Saccharibacteria bacterium | reverse complement strand
TTTTCGAGGGCAATGCGCGCCACTTCCCGGCGCATGGGGTCGAAAGAGGAAAGAAGCAGACTCTCCGGAGTTTCGTCGATTATAACCTCCACTCCGGTCAGCCGCTCGAAAGTCCTGATATTCCTCCCTTCCCGGCCGATGATTTTTCCTTTTATGTCTTCGTTCGGAAGATTAACAATGCTTGTGGTTATATCGGCAACGTGATTGCGGGCATAGCGCTGGATACTCGAAGTAATGACATCGAGCGCCTTCGCTTCCATCGCTTCTTTTTTCTCCCGCTCAAACCGCGCCAGAACTTCAACCATTTCCTCACTATGGGCTTTTTGAATTTCCTCAAAAAGCCGTTTTTTGGCTTCTTCCCGGGGCAGGCCGGAAACTTTTTCCAGCTCAACTTTTATTTTTTCCTCAAGGCCCTTTACGTCTTCTTCCCGTTCTTTAAACTGGGACTGCTCTTTTTTCAAACTCCCTTCCCGGGAATCAAGATCAACCCGTTGTTTCTCAAGCGAGTCTTCTTTGTTTAAAAGACGCTCTTCGAGCCGCCGAAGCTCGTGCTTCCGCTCTCGTTCTTCTTTCTGGACTTCGGTTAAGATTGAGGCAGCTTTGTCTTTAGCCGCCAAAACGACCTCTTTAGCTTCTTGCTCGGCCGAGGAAGATTTCTCCTGAATTTTGCGCTCGAGCGAAGAGAGCTTGCTCAAGGCCAGCTGACGCCGAATAAGATACCCTATCGCGAGTCCGGCCGCAACCAAACCCAGCGCAACCGGCAAACTGGTTCCTAAAATCATAGAAGTATGAAAGTTTAGTGTTCATCGACTTTTTTAACGAATTTATTCTTATCAGAATAAATCCAATTTCCGCTTTTGTCAACAGATGGTAGAATTAAGTTTAATGAGAAGAACCTTCATTCTCGCCATTCTGGACGGCTGGGGCCAGGGCGAATTCAACGAATCGAACCCGATTTATAAGGCGGGCTTGGAAACCGTGAAAGAACTGGAAACCAAGTTCCCGAAGGGAGCGCTCCAGGCTTCGGGCATCGCCATCGGTCTCCCTTGGGAGGAAGAGGGGAACAGCGAAGTGGGGCACCTTACGCTCGGCGCCGGGCAAATTCTCTATCAGTATTTCCCGAAAATCTCGATAGCCATAGAGAACGGCTCTTTTTTCGAAATGCCAAACCTGAAAAACGCTTTTCAACACGCCCAAAAAAACAATTCCTCGGTTCACCTCATCGGCCTTCTCACGGAAGGAAACGTCCACGCTTCCTTTAACCACCTTGTCGCCTTGATTGAGATGGCGGTGAAAGAAAAAACGCAGAATCTTTATCTCCATCTTTTCTCCGACGGCCGCGACAGCTCGCCCCGGTCGGTTCTTGGACTCCTCAAAAAACTCGAAGAGGTAATCAATAAAAACGGCGTGGGTAAAATTGCTAGCCTAACGGGCCGCTATTTTGGAATGGACCGGGACGGCCATTGGGATAGAACCGAAAAGGCGTATCAAACCATCGTGGGCGTTGAAAAAACAGCCGCGAGTTTCGAGGAGTCGATAAACAAAACTTACGGCCGGGACCTCGACGACGAATATATCGAACCGACCGTCGTCGAACCGCACCCGGTGTGCGATAACGACGCCATCATATTTTTCAACTTCCGGGAAGACAGTATGCGACAAATACCCGAACCGTTCCTGAATTCCAATTTCGATAAATTCCCGGTGAAGCCTTTAAAAAATATCTTCGCGGTTACGATGACGGAGTATGCCGACAGCCAAAAAGCTCCGGCCGCTTTCTTTAAAAACAAGGTGAAAAACCCTCTTGGGAAGGTGCTTTCCGATAAGGGTTTAACCCAACTCCGGATTGCCGAGACCGAAAAATACGCTCATATCACCTACTTTTTCAACGGCCTGCGGGACAACCCTTATCCGAACGAGTTCCGGATTCTTATTCCTTCAAAAGCCGCCATCCGGCATGAAGAAAATCCGGAAATGATGGCGAAAGAAATAACCGACCGGGCTATTATCGCCCTGCGAGAAGGCGGATTCGATTTTATTCTTATAAACTACGCGAACCCCGACCTCATCGCCCATACCGGAAACTATGAAGCGACTATCGCGGCCGTAAAAACCGTTGACCGCGAACTGGGACGGCTGGTAAAAGAAGTGCTTGAGGGGAACCATCTTCTCATTGTTACTTCCGACCACGGCAACGCCGAGTCGGTTTTAAATCTCCAGACCGGCGAGCCGGAAACTTTTCACGACCCGAACCCCGTGCCGATTTATCTCGTCGCCCGGGAATTCGAGAAACCGTTTTCAATTCCCGATACCTCTCCCCGAAAACTCCCGGTAATCGGCATCCTCTCGGACGTGGCCCCGACCCTTTTAGAGCTTATGAAAATCCCTAAACCCGAAGAAATGACCGGGGAAAGCTTGCTTAGCCAGCTCACTTGACGCTCTTAACAAGGGGTATATAATAGCCATTATCCTTAGTGATGGCTCTTTGACATCTTTCGAGGTGCGGGCGGTCTGCTCGCAGGACAGTATGATCATGGTAGGAGGTTCAGGATAGATTCCTCCTACTCAGTTCGCGAACGAAGGAGGGGGTTGTGGTACGCGTAACAGTCCCGCCCCCAAAGTTCTGTTCGCAGGCTGTTCGCGCCTCGGACCCGTACTGGTGGAGTGTCACTGGAAGGCGCTCACGGGCAAGGAAGACCTGTGGGAAGGTCCTCTCTTGTCCGCTCGTTGACCCAAGCTCGGAAGGTAGGGGTCATCAGTAGCGCTCCATCAGTACGGGGTACATACACGGTGGTGGAGCACGGTTTGTGTCCGAGGAGACTCCCGCAGAATTTCCTTGTGGCCCTGCACCCAACAGCCAGGGCCTGACCCGTGCTCCCCACCCGCCGGTAGCACATCGAAACGTTGATAGGTGGTCCACGACTCCGGACCTGCTGACGTCTTCGGTACGCTACCGGCACCATATCGGCGGGGCGTTCCGAAACGCCCCGCCAACCCAAGCACCGCGCGCCGAGGTCTATCTTTATCTGACCCCGGCGCGCTCTTTTTTTGGTACAATAATTAGAGACAGAAAAATTCTATATAAACCATGAAATTTCTAGGCAACATATTCCTCCACGTTTTCTCGAACGCCATTGCCATTCTCGCGGCGGCGTATTTCATAACCGGCTTTGCTTTTACCGGCGACTTTGTCGCTCTTCTTATCGCCGCGGCAATCCTTACCGCCATCAATCTAATTCTTCGCCCCGTTTTAAAACTCATCCTGGGACCTTTCATAATTCTCACCTTCGGCCTATTCATAATCGTCCTGAACGCCATAACTCTTTATCTCCTTGACATTTTGAGCAGCCCGCTTAGAATAGAGGGGTATTTTCCACTCCTTCTTGCTACCCTGCTTTTTAGCGTCGTAAATGGCCTGATCGGCTTCTCTGCAAGATCGACGCAGAAAGACTAACAACGGTTACAATATGTTGATTGTCGCTCAAATCGTAATATCGATAATTCTCGTCACTCTCATCCTTTTGCAGGAACGCGGCGGCGGGATGGGTTCTCTTTTTGGCGGCGGAGGCGGCACGCCTTACCAGACCCGGCGGGGACTCGAGAAAGGAATTTTTTGGGGCACGATAGTTTCGGCCGTGATATTTGCGGCCCTCGCCATCGTAAACCTCTTCATTGTCTAAAAATCATAAATGACGGTAATCAAATTGTTTTTCGACGCCCTGACTAAAAAAGAGCGCTTGGTGTTCATAATCGCCGGCGCGGTTCTTATCCTTACCTCAGCCACGAGATTCGCTTTGGCTTTCAACGAATCGAGCGAGTGGGTTCCCGTCCGGGGCGGTTCGTATCGCGAAGGAGTGGTCGGCCAGCCCGTCGCCGTAAATCCGATTATCTCCGAAAACCAGGCCGATCAGGATATAAGCCGGCTCATTTACATCTCTCTCTACGACATTACCGAAAGCTTCGACGTGGAAAACGAAGGCCGGACTTATGTCTTGAAACTCAAGGAAGGACTTCTTTGGTCGAACGGCAGAGCCCTTACGAGCGATGACGTCATCTTCACGATTGAAACCGTTCAAGACCCCGATGCCCGCTCGCCTTATGCCACAAGCTGGGAAGGCGTAGTCGCCGAAAGATTGAGCGAAGTAAGGGTGAGTTTGGCGCTCCCGGCGCCCTACGCTTACTTTACCGAGAATCTGAAAAATCTTTTCATCATTCCGGTTCATATCTTCGGGAGCATTCCGGCGGCAAACCTCCGGCTCTCGGCTTACAATCTCGAACCGATAAGTTCCGGGCCTTATAAATTCAATTCCTTCACCAAAAGAAAAGACGGCTTCATAAGCGAATACGCTCTGGAGACCAATGAAAACTACTACGGAGAAAAGCCCTTCATAAAAGAATTTTATTTCGTCTTCTACGAGAACCAAGAAGCTCTTCTTAAGGACTTTAAATTAAGGAGGGTAGACGGTATGGGTAGCCTCACGCCCGTAAGTCCGGAAAGCCTGCCCTCGGGCGCTTCCATAAGCCTCGTTCCAATGCCGAGTTATTACGCGATATTTTTCAACGAGAACCTGAAGCCCATTCTGAAAGACGATGATTTTCGCGAAGCGCTCGACATCGGCCTGAATAAAAGGCGCATCATCGAAGAAGTTTTGAAAAACGGCGCCGAGACCGTAAACGGTCCCTTGGGCCGGTTCGGAGACGCTCCCGAGACGCCTTATAATCCCGAGGGAGCAAAAAAATATATAGATTCCTTGGAAGACGAGAATATCGAGCTTACCATCATCACTCCGGACATCGAGTTCCTGAGAAAGACAGCTGAGATGATAAGAGACGAATGGGTTTCCATTGGCATTGACAAGGTCAACGTTATTACCCCGCCGCCTTCCGAATTCATCGAGGGAGTGGTCAAAACCTCGAACTACGAGATGATTCTTTTCGGAAACGTTCTGGAACACCCGCTCGACCTTTTCCCTTTCTGGCATTCTTCGAAGCGGTTTTCGCCCGGCCTCAACCTTTCCCTTTATAAAAACGCGAAAGTTGATACTCTTATAGAGAAGGTTCGCCAAGCGGAGGATGAAGGAGAGCGAAAAGAACTCGCGGCAAACGCCGAAGAAATAATCGTAAGCGAAAGACCGGCGATATTCCTCTACTCAATTCCCTACACTTACGTCCACGATTCCGATTTGAAAGGTTTCGGTTTTTCCGATGATTCCGGGTTCGTCGCCGCGCCATCGGACAGATTCAAAAACGTGAGTGGCTGGCACGTTTCAGAAGTAAGAGTTATTAGATAAATTCGCCCCCGTGGCGGAACTGGCATACGCGTACGTTCATCCCCCACTAAATTGCTTATTTTTAGGTAATGATTGCAAAATATGACAAATAAAGAAAAGGGCCGAGGTGGTGAAATTGGCAGACACGTAGCGTTCAGGACGCTATAGGGGAAACCCTGTGGGAGTTCAAATCTCCCCCTCGGCACAAATATCATAAAATTTAGTGGGGGACAAGGGAGCGTATCCCGAAAGGGTTGGAGGTTCGAATCCTCTCGGGGGCAC
>CAZGRD010000020.1:2222-11215 GCA_964528065.1 uncultured Candidatus Saccharibacteria bacterium | reverse complement strand
GACCGGGTCGCGGACAATTCCCTTTTCGGTTTTTTCACTGAGCTCCGATTCGATTTGGGCGACTTTTTTTCTCAAGTTTCGGAGAGCGAGGGCGGTATCCATCGGGTGGACGAAGACCGATACGTCCATCATTTCGGCGAGGTTTAAAATCGGCGAGAACCAGCCGCTCGAGACGAAACGGGGATAAGTGAAAATAAAGAAGGTTTTTACGAAGTAGTCGCCGAGCTTCAGATGGCTGGAATTTATTTCCAGTCCGGCCGGAGCGATTACGTTAGGAATGTCTTCCGCTCCCGGTTCGTATGCTTTTGGTATCCTTATTTTTTCCATTTCAGCTTTTTGCGATTTCCAAACCTTTTTTCTCGATGAGCTGGGGGTTATAAAGGTTGTAATAAAGTTCGGTAAGTTCCCCGTCTTCGAGAACCGTTGCCCGGAGCCCGATTTGTTCGAGTCCGCTTACAACCTGCTCGACGCGCCGGTCCAGCTGTTCGACGCTTTCCCTATCTTTCTCTTCGGTCGCTTCCTGCATCTCTTTTTTGGGCGTTTTTTTAAAGAATCCCATAATTCCCCTGGCCTGGGCGGTTATTTTTATGGGGTCGTAAGGCACGATTGTAAAAAATGTTTTGCTTATAATCGGATTTTCCTCGACGAAGGAACGGATGAATTCACCGTATTCTTCGATTTGAATTTTAAGAAGCTCGTTTTTTTCTTCGTCCTGCCTCGTTTTCAGAAAGGCAAGATAACTGGTTACGTTTATTTTTCTTGAGTGGACGAAAAACTGGATGGAGAAATCCAAAGTATTCAGAAAGTTCTGGAAGCTCGACAAAATCAGGTTTTGTTCTTCTTCGGACTTCAAGTCGAAGTTTACGCCGCCCACAATCAAAATCTTGCGCAGACCGCCGTCTTTAAGCCGGACAACGCCGTCCTTTATGGATTTAACCTCGACGAATTTTTGGGTTGGAAGGCTAACCTGTGCCATACATTTATTATAAACTCTAAATTCTAATATCTAAACTCTAAACAAATTCTAAATTCAAATGTTCCAAACACGCGTTTTTTGGGTTTTGAGATTTGGAGCATTGGGATTTGTTTAGGATTTCGGATTTAGTGCTTAGGATTTGTGGACTTAGTAGTCCACCTTTTTTGCCTTTTCTTTTTCGCCGGTAAGGTGAGTCACGACCTGGTATCTTTCCCCTTCTTCCCGCCACTTTTTCGGCGAGAATATTTTGCCGGTCGTAACGCCCAACGCGATGGATTTTAATTTCTCCTGAATACTCATATTGCTTCTTGTTTCCTCGAGTTTCTCCAGCTCGGATGTGTCCAAAACCGTTTCCGTGATCGCCCTCTGCCAAGTGTAGGTTCGGGGCCGCCAGATGTAGGAAAGAGCCGATTTGATGGTGGCCGGCATTCCCTGACCGTTCACTTTGACGAAAGCGAGAGCGATCGCCGCGCTGAGGAAAATAACCGTAAGGATGAGCGACAGGAAAAAGTTAAAGACGTAGAAAGAGAAAAAACTCAAGACGCCCGCTCCGCCCAGATAAAAAAACTGCTCAAGCGTAAGCGGCCCGATTATTTTGGGTTTTTGTTCTATGAACTGCGGTACCTGGAAAGTGGCCATCAGAGATTTTTGAGGTCTATGATATTTCCCTCAATGCTTGGAGAGGACTTTTTAAGTTCTTGAGGTTTCTCCGCCGGTTTTTCCGCTACGGGCGGTTTTGGCGATTCCGCCGGTTTCGGTTGCGCTGGCGGCACCTCGTGTTTTGTAAATGTTTGGAGGTCGATGATTTCTTCTTCCGGCCGGCTGAAAGGCGTAAGCGGCGTGCGGTATTCACTGTAATGCACCACCCGTTTCTCCGGTTGTCTGTTTTGCGCGAATTCGCGTTGTAGCCCGCGTTCATCCTCTCCCATTCCCGGAGTTTCCACTCTCACCTTCACCGACTCCCCGGTTGTTACCTTACCGTTTTCTTTGTCGAAGATTCCAAAAGGAAATTCAAAACCCTTAAACTTCTTTTCCTCGGTTATCGGCCGCTGCCCCTCTTCTTTATGGATGACAAATGGTTTAGCTTCAGTCGTCCCCGTCGGTTGTTCTTTTATCACCGTAATTTCCGGTCGGGAAACTTGCGGCTCTTCGGGAGTTGGCGCTCTTTTAATTTCGATTCCCGTCCATGCCGGTTTTTCTTCGTCGAGTCTTTCTGAGACTGGAGGTTTTTCTGTTTTGGTTTCAATGACCAATTTCACCCCTTCTTTTTCTAAGTCCTTCTCGATGTGGACTTCTAATTTGTAAATATTTTCTAATTCTTCATGGAGAGGAAAAAGGATTTGGAAATTTATTTCTCTTATTATCTCTGACGTAGTCTTTTCGTTCGTGGGGAGATAAACCCTAACCTCATTAAAAAGATTTTTTGGTTCTAATACTCCCAAGAGCACATAAGCGGTATAAGCGGCTATTATCTCAGTATCTTCGTCGGTCAGTGAATAAGCCTTGCTTATGTTTTTAATCAGGCCGAAAGTAGAAAGAGAATCAATGGCGTTTTTGAGGCGCGGTGGCAAGGTTTTGTACCTGTTAGTTAAATTTTTTTCTGTGATGTCAATCATTTTTAAAATTTTAAAGTTGTCGCCAACTGACATTCACTCCCGAACCAGGGGTATTTGATGGACAAGTAAGCGTCGGACATCTGCTAGGGGGTCTTTTACTAGGGCCAACTACGGTACCATCGGCATTACATACCCACTGTTTTTGTCCAAAAACATGTTTCTGAAGAGATGTCCAGAGAGATGGGGTTGGTCGGGGCGCAGTTGCGAAGCCAGCAGCAGCCGTACCAACTCCCGATAGCCCCCTTCCAACCCCTCTAAACCCCGGCACTCTCTGTAACGCCGTTCCGGCTTTTTGCAAACCTCCTGTAATTGCGGTTCCGGGTCTGCTTCGTAAAGCTGCTGCCCCAGCCTGTTTAGATCTATCCCCAGCATAGCTTAAGCCAGCACTCTTGAATTTTTTACCGAGCTCCATTGATCCATTTGCTCCAATGATACTCATCTTCTGGGCAATGATGAGGCCGCCGATTAAAATACCGGACAAGACCACCATCTGCGTGCCCTGAATCATTGTGTTCTGAAGAGCGCCGGTGAAAAAATTACTGCCCGCCTTAAGTTCAACCCCCATTTTACTTATCCCCTCAACGCTTATGAGTGCGAGATAAACAAAAAACATTGAAGCCGGAGCAAAGAAAGACCATCGGAGGAAACTATTCCACCATTTATTAAACTGTCCCCCAAGAGCCGGTATTACCCAAAAGAGCCAGGCAATTGGGGCAAGGATTACAAGGAAAGTCAGGTAGAGATACCGCAAAAGGAGCATGAAAGCGAAAGCAAACAAAACGAGAGCCCCGATTAGGGTGAAGACAATGATGAAAACAAGGCTGGTAATTGAAGTTAAAACCGCGGATGTAAACCCGGTGCCGGCACTTACCTCCTCGTCCGGCGCGGTGCCGTCATCGATAAAGAACCTTTGTGGTCCAAAAGCGTTGGATAAGCCGGAACTCAAGTCCCACACACCTAAGGTTGAGGAAGATAGAGTTCTTTCCGCAAAGAAATTAGTGAGGACGTTGGTAAAGTTTATGAATACCGCAGCGATAGCAAAACTGAAGTTTACAATAATGGCAGCAGCAATGAGCTTGGGGAGAAGTTTAGCGACGCCGTACTGTTCGAACTTCAAAATCGTTGCAAAAGCAATGACGATGATTACAAGGACGAAGCCGAGATTCGCGATGTCGCGAACCAATTGCCAGCCGACGTGAACGAGCGTGTTTGTGTCGTCAAGAACGGTCAGGTTAAGACCAAGCATCACATTTGTAAGCATTCCCGCGAGAGAAAAGAGAGTGGCGCCGATGAAGTTAAAGATATAGACGATAAATTTGAAAAGATTGACAACCACTTTCTCGCCTATGTCGGATATATCAAACCAGCCGGCATTAGTGACGCTCGGTACAAGTAAAAGGAAGACAACGATTATTGCCAGAGTCGCAAGATTTTTTCGTCTAAAAACTTTCATTTAGTGGTTTTGGTCAAAGCGCGGAACAAGTGTAAGTGGCGTTGGTTTGGTCTTCACAAATTGCGAGTTTACCCTTAACTCGGGAGAGGTCCTGGGAGATTTGATTTGAAATCGCGTCGATTTTGTTCTGGATGTCGTTTAGTTTGGCGGCAGCCGATTCAAGCGTTTCTCTTAGTACATCATCTATAACAGAGTTGTCGCCGAGAGTGTCCCCGAGTCTTGTTATCTCCGCGGTGTATTGGTCGATTTCATCAAGGTATCCTTGGAGCGTCGCGGAAGTAGCGTCAATGGTGGTAAGAGTCGGGCTTTGAGCGCAGGTGAGGCTGCGTCCGCTTTGGCAGTCTGCGAGGCGTTGGGTGGTGGTTGCGAGCAGATTATTCTGATTTAGAGCGAGTTCAGCGGCGCCCCGACCGGCGCTTGCGGCCAAGGCCGCTTTATTGGTTTCCTGCTCGGTGCGGGTTCGTTCGTTTAAATTGCTCTCGTCTTTAACGCTCTTTTGGTATTCCCGGCAAGCGCTTTGGGCGGCAGAACTGAGTCGTGAATCGTTGCAATCGGTTTTCGGCGTGTTCCCGGAAGGTTTGAGACTTTGAACGCCCTTCACTCCTTCTACAATCAACCGATTGATGGCGGCATCAAATATTGCGCCAAGGTAAGCAGAAAGTTCTTGGGCATTTACCAGATAATCGAGGTCAGAATAAAGCGATCTCTCCAAACCTTCGGCAATGGCGGTACCCGGCGTTGTAACTCTACTTTCAGAGCAGACCCACTGGAGATTATTAACCCCAGTTACTTGTATGCTCGCTGGCGGTGGTGTTGAAGAGTCGGGATAAGCTAAGCCAGCGACGTTGTTCGCGTCATATATTTGAGAAACGGGTTTGCCGTTATTGTCGGTGCCTCTTGCTTCCCATTCAAGACATTGCTTCGTACTTAAAAATCCCCGGCCGGAACTTACTTCCTGGCGTAGGGCTTCTTGTGCTTCCGTTTTACGTCTTGCGGCTTCGGACGAAGCCATTATTTCCAATCCCCAGCGATTGTTTTGGGGTTTTAGGAGTTCCTGATAGCCGATGAAGCCGCCGCTTTGGAAACTTTCGGCAAAACGGTCGATGTTGCCGACGATATCATCAAGCGTACAACTCACTCTTTGGCTGAAAACAGGCGTTTCAAGCTGAAACCTCAATCTTACCGGGTCGATGCCGGTGCAGAGGTCGCCTCCGGCTATTTCCTGAGCAACATCACCTATGGCAGCTTGGCCGGCATCTTCCAAAAATCCGCCGAGATTGGTAACAAACTTAGGGCTCCCGCCGCCCTGAATCCATTTAATAGTTTCATCGGTTAGTTGATCTAAGAGCCGCTTTTTAAGTGTTTCAAGCGTTGCCTTAACAACAACTTCGGTAATTGTCTTTCCTACTTCCCATAACCAACCTACGACACCTTCCGGGTTTATGGCGATGTCCGCGACGCCGAAAATTGCGTTAGCCCGAAGCGGATAGATTCCTCCGGTTACGAGCGCGATGAGAATAAGGCCGGTGACAAGTTTTTTGGAGAATATGTTCATGATTTCAATTCTTCGTAGCGCTTAATGAGCGCCGCCTGGAGATTGGAATCTTCAAGAGCGATATTTTGGATTTCCTGGAGGGCCAAATAAGTTTTCAAAGGGTCGGTCTCCATTCCAAGAAATGCCCGGTAGACGACGAGTTTTTTTTGCCACAAGTTTAATGTCGCGAGGTGATAATCGCTGAGCGTTTCCGGAACTTCGAGAGCGAGAAGTTCGCCGACGAAAGGGTTGATGCCGTCCGCAAGCTCTTTGAGCAATCGGTCGTCTTTTTCATTGAACCACGCCTCAAGCGCGTCTTTCAGGTCGTTTTTCCCTTTTCCGAATTTCGAGAAATATTTTTGGAAGAGCGAATCGAGCGCTTCGATGTAGGTAATCTGAGCGGCGTCCGAATCGTCGTTTGTGACGCGGATGTCTCCTCGTGTAAAGCTTGGAATTTCAAGATCTCCTATTGATTCTCTCAAAGACTCGTCGCTCAACTGGATGGTCGGCAAAGACAAGTTTGTGTTTCCGGTAATGTCGCCATTTCTTATGAATAACTCCTCCAGGTAGCTGTTTGCGAGCTTATCGGTATAATTATCCGTCGTTGGCGCTTCAGATAGAGAAGACCTGGAGCCCGGAGTTGTGGGCAAAGACGCTTCAAATTGGAGGCTTGGATCCTCTCTATTTCCGAAAAGGACGGAAAGAGAAGAAGCGGTTTTTGAAGGGCCGCTCGTGGCGATGAAAATAGCCAATCCTAAGCCCGCAAGGACGATAATAAATGCCGTGATTTTTTTGCCGCTCATTTTCTTGCGTTTATCTTCTATAATTATATCAGAAGCCAAGCCGTTTTTTCATGAAAATAGCCAAATCCTCTCTAAGCTTTATGCTCCTCTCGGTTGTTTTTGTTTTGCTCAGCGTTCTTTCCCCGACTTTGTTTGTCGACGATTACGCCGGTTGGCGGCAGAACTGGTGGAGCGCAGTTCCAATCGCTCTATTGGCGCTTTTTTCCATGTTCTTTTTGCCGATTTTCGCGCTAAAAAGACTTTTCAAAGACAATCCCGAAAGTTACGGATTGCGGTTCCCGGAAAATCCCAGGAAAAGTTTTTGGCTCACGCTCGCGGCAATTTTGGTTTTATTGCCGGTAATCGTATTTTTCGGCACGGAGGAAGCCTTCCAAGCGTACTATTCAATGGGGAGCGTTTCTCTCACCCAATTTTTAGTTGCGGCGGTTTTTGCTTCCTTGATTTATTACGCCGCCGAAGAATTTCTCTTTCGGGGTTTTTTATTCTGGGGTTTGTGGTACAAAATCAAGTACCACGGTTTCTGGGTTTCGGCTCTTCTCTTTGCCCTCTTTCACCTTACCAAGCCCCTGCCCGAAGTGTTTTTCGCTTTCTTCGCGGGTTTGGTTTTTGCCTACCTCTCTTTCAAAACAAAATCTTTTATCCCGGCGGTTGTCGCTCATTTTGCCATTGCTCTAATTTTAAATCTCCTGATATTTTTTTCTTTAGGCGCTCCCTCGGATACTCAAAACATTTTTCATTTCTAATTCTCGGCTCAATTTCATAATCTCTTCGATGCCGAGATTTTGAGGACGGTCCGAAGGACTTATTTTCAGCGCATCAAGCCTTCCGGTTATTTTATCCTTGCCTAAAGACAACCCGGCACTTAAGTTATTCAAAATTGTTTTTCTTGGTTGCTTAAACAGGATTTTTATGAGTTTGTAGTAATTATCCATAATTCCTGATTCATAATTCTTGATTTTCAGTTTCACAATTGCCGAGTCCACTTTCGGCTGGGGCTTAAAGTCGCTTTTAGAGATGTAATCTATAATTTCGGGGTCTGCCCAAAACTGAACCGAGGCGGCCAGGAGATTCATTTTTGGAGGCCTGGCTGTCAATCGTTCGGCAACTTCCTTCTGAACCGTGAGGACGATAATCTCCGGTTTCGGTTCCAATTCGCTCAAGATTCTCAAAAGTTTTCCGGTGATGTAGTAAGGGATGTTACCGACAATTTTATAGGCTTTAGGCTTTAGGCCATAGGCTTTAGGAACTTCAGTTAGAATTTTTAAAACATCGTTCCCGATAATTTCTATTTTTGGTCCGCCAGCTGGCGGATGGAATTTTTCATTTAATTTCTCGACAAGACGCGGGTCTTTTTCGATCGCGATTATCCTAATGCTCAGTGCCTGTTGCCTAGCGCCTAGTTCTTGCGTCATTTCCCCGTGTCCCGGCCCGATTTCAATCACAAAATCCCCTCTTTTTAACTCCAAAGAATCCGCTATTTTCCTTATTTTTCCTGCATTTTTCAGGAAGTGCTGTCCTAATCTGCGGCTCATTGGTTTTTGGTGTTGCTATAATTAAAGTTGCACCCTGACCGGGATGTTGTTATGATGCTTCCTATTAATACAATTCTAAGATACGTACGTAATACGGCAAGTTTCTGGCCGCTTTTGCTTATTATGGCTGTCTTCGGAATCGGCCAGTTTGTTCGCTTGGAGAGCGAAACCGTCTATAACGAAGGGCAGGCGGCCGATTTCGGTTTCGGCGGTCCAGTCGGGGACTCGTCGGAGCAAGACGCCGGCTTTTTCCTGGGCTCGGCTTCAATCGGTACGACAAACGAACAGGAAGGAGAAAGTTATTTTGTTTTCGACGGCGCGCTTATTTTGGGTAATTCCCACCCCTTGAGTAACCTTATTCCCATCCGGGACGGTCTTCAAAAATACAGGGTGCAGGAAGGCGACAGTTTGTCGGAAATTGCGGCCCGTTTCGGAATTTCCACTCAAACCTTGAAATGGGCGAATCCCGACCTCGGTTTCGTCATAAATCCGGGCGACGAAATCACCATCCTTCCGGTTACGGGCGTTCTTTATCCCACCAAAGAAGGCGATACGCTTGAGAGCATCGCCGGCCGTTATCAAATAGACCCGGAGACAATAAAAGATTACAACCTCGGATTTCAAAAAATTCTCGACACACCGGGTGAAATACTGGTTCTGCCTTACGCCAAACCTATCGGTTCGAACGTCCTTTCCGTCTCCTCGAACCTTCCCAATCTCATAAGTTATTTCGTTCTTCCGGCAAGCGGTTGGAACTGGGGTATCCTTCACGAATCGAATGCCGTCGATATCGCCGACCAGTGCGGCAAGCCGATTTATGCCTCGGCCGACGGTCTGGTTATCGAAGAATCGGACGAGGGATACTGGAATCAGGGCTACGGCAACTATGTTATTCTTGAGCACCCGAACGGCACGCGCACACGTTACTCGCACACTTCGGAAAATCTCGTCGGCGTCGGCGATTATGTTTCCCAGGGCGACCACATCGCTTTAATCGGCAATACCGGCAACACTCACGGACCGACGGGTTGCCATCTGCATTTCGAAGTTCACGGCGCAAGAAATCCGTTCGCCGTCCG
>CAZGRD010000020.1:0-2122 GCA_964528065.1 uncultured Candidatus Saccharibacteria bacterium | reverse complement strand
CGGTATTGGAACGCCTCAGCAAGGTGTTCTTTTTTTACTTCTTCGGAATTTTTCAGGTCGGCGATTGTCCGGGAAACTTTCAGGATGCGGTAGTAGCCGCGCGCCGAGATAAAATTTCTGTCCAAAATTCTTGTGAGGTATTCGCGGGCTCCGTCTTCGAGTCGAATGCTTTCTTCCGTCATCTTTGAGGTCATCTCGGCGTTTGAAAATATCCTCGGTTTTGTGTTTTTGAAGCGCTTGGCCTGAATCCTGCGGGCGGAAACAACAGCCTCCCGCATGGGCCTTTCCTCGTTTTCCGCGGCACTAATCGGCCTCTGGAGTTCCTCGATTTTTAGGGCTGGCACCTCGAGCTGGATGTCTATCCGGTCGAGAAGAGGCCCGGAAATCCTCTTTTTATAGCGCGAAACCTCGTGGCCGGCGCAGCGGCACTCCCTTTCCCTCGATTCGAAATAACCGCAAGGACAGGGATTCATCGCCGCTACGAATTGGAATCTGGCCGGGAAAATCAAGCTCTTCCTTGCTCTCGCCACATGAACCCGGCCCGCTTCAAGCGGCTGGCGGAGGCTCTCTAAAACGTCGCGGTGAAATTCCGGCGTTTCGTCGAAAAAAAGAATGCCGCGATGAGCAAAGCTTACCTCGCCAGGCCGGGGATTCGGTCCGCCGCCGATAATCGATACGAGCGAGGAACTGTGGTGGGGCGCCCGATACGGCCGGTAGTTTATGAAGGGTGAATCGGTGTTTAAGCCGACGGCACTCCAGATTTTCGTGATTTCTATACTCTCCTCGACGGTCGGCGGCGGCAGGATTGAAGTCAAAGCCTGGGCGAGCATCGTTTTTCCGGCGCCCGGCGGCCCGGTCATGATTATGTTGTGGCCGCCGGAAGCCGCGACAAGAAGCGCCCGTTTTGCGCCGGCCTGTCCCCTAATCTCACCGAAACTCACAAGCGACTCGGGGTAGGTCGGTTGAACCGCCGTCCATGGAACGGCTTTTATCGGATTTATTTCCTCGAGGTGTTCAATGAGTTCTTTAAGATTTCGGACGGGAATTACCTCTATCCCCCTTACTACCGAGGCCTCGGTCGCGTTTTGCTCCGGTACGAAAACCTGTTTCATTCCTTTCGCTCTCGCGAGGAGAGCGGCGCTCAACGTTCCGTTTACCGGTCTTAAACTTCCGTCGAGCGACAATTCGCCCACGAAAATTTTATCTTTTGTTTCGAAAGGTTTAATCTGGTCGCTCGCGAGAAGATAAGCGAGAGCGATGGGAAGATCGAATCTCGAGCCGGCTTTTTTAACGTCGGCCGGGGCAAGATTTATGGTGATGCGCCGGTTTTCTTTGGTCGGCGGCTTGATGCCGCAATTTTTGAGGGCGGAATTCACCCGTTCTTTCGCTTCGTTTACCGCTTTGTCGGCCAAGCCCACAATGTTAAACGAATGGAGGCCGACGTTCAGGTCGGCCTCCACCTCGATGAGTTCGGCATTTACTCCGTCAAGTTCGGCGGCGAAAAGTTTCGGGACAATTCTGCTCACGCCGCAATTTTGCAATGTTTACAGAGTCGCGATTCCGGGACAATTTCCAGTATTTCGGATTCAATTTCTCCGCCGCATTTCTCGCAAGTGCCGTAAGCTCCCTTGTTTATTTTAAGAATGGCGTCTTCAACAGCCCTCAAACGTTCTTCAAGCGGTTTCTTGATGCCGACATAGTGGGAAAATTCTTCGGTTTCGTCCGCTTCTTCTTCCAGAGAATCGGTGTCGTCTCCGAAGTCCAGGCCCTCCTTCAGTTTTTCGAGGTCGGCTAAAATCTCCTCTTTCGTTTCGTTCAATTTCTTCTCGAAGTTTTTCAGTTGTTCTTTGGTAAGCGCCATAATTCTTTTTTAAATTATATGGTATCAGGAAATATTTTCATAGTGCCTTATAACAAAATCTTTTTCGACTTTTGTCAATGCTATCAGATCAAGTCGCCAGCCCCTATCGTCTTTTATGAATTTCGGTCGGCTGCCGGCATAAAGCATGGCTGCTCTCTTGAATTTTTTGATTTTGGAAGCAGTCATTTGATTTTCAGGAACAATGCCCAAATTACCTCCGCCTCTCATTGTTTTTACCTCTACAAAGACAAGAGTTTTATC
>CAZGRD010000019.1:0-11595 GCA_964528065.1 uncultured Candidatus Saccharibacteria bacterium | reverse complement strand
GGAGCCGATATAACGGCCGGCAATTTGGAAGGGCCGCTCTCAGACAAGGGAGAAGAAGCCGGCAATCCTTATTCTTTTCGAATGCCGCCCCGGGCGCTTCAAGGCCTCACCTCCGCCGGTTTTGACGTTTTGTTTTTGGCGAACAATCACATCGGCGATTGGGGGATGGAAGCGCTTGTGGATACCGTTTCGAATCTGGAAAATGCGGGAATTGCCGCCTCCGGGGCCGGCCGCAGTTCGACCGAGGTCTCCGCGCCGAAAATCCTGGAAGCGAAAGGAGTAAAAATCGCCTTTCTCTCTTTCTCCGATTTCTTTGTTTCCGGTGCCGCCCTGGCTGATGAGGCGGCGATTACAAACGCCGTTTTAGGCGCGAAAGAAGCGGCCGACGTTGTTGTTGTCGCTTTCCACTTTGGCGAGGAATATTCAAAAGAGCCGAGCGACCGCCAAAAATGGCTTGCGAAGCTCGCCGTTAACCAGGGCGCCGATTTGGTTATCGGTTCCCATCCTCACGTTGTCCAGCCGCTCGAGGTTTATAACGGTAAATACATCGCCTATAGTTTGGGAAATTTCGTTTTTGACCAGAATTTTTCCGAGGAAACAATGACTGGCGGTTTGCTCAAGGTATCGCTTGAGGGTAAAAACATTAGTTCGGTTGAGCTCCGGAAAGTTAGATTGAACGCCAATTTTCAGCCGGAGTTGGAATAAAGAAATCTGCTTAGGGCGTGTTATAATCTAAAAATGGTTATCTATATCGGAGCGGACCACCGGGGGTTCGAACTCAAGGAGCGCATCAAACTATTTCTCTCGGATAAGGGCTACCAGGTGGCCGATTTGGGCAACGACCACTATGACGAGAGCGACGATTACCCGGACTTTGCCGAAGCGGTCGCGAAAAAAGTGAGCTTGAATTACGAAAACGCCCGCGGGGTTTTGGTTTGCGGTTCGGGGGTGGGCGTGGACGTGGTCGCCAACAAATTTCCGAACGTGCGCTCGGCGCTTGTCATGAATTCCGACCAGGCATACGATGCCCGGAATGACGACGACGCGAACGTTATTTCGCTCGCCGCCTCATACCTGAAACCGGAAGAGGCGGAGAAAATCGTTTTTACCTGGGTTGGGACGCCGTTTGCGGACGAAGATAAATTCCGGAGGCGGCTCGGGAAAATAAGGAACTTGGAACTGAAGATTTCTCGTCCAATTGAGAGTGAGGAATAATTATGTTGGTAATTCCTGTTATAAATTGTCCGGATTTCAAATGTGTCAGGGAGAAAATAAACAAGGCGATAGAATTGGGAGCCGAGTGGGTGCATATTGACGTCGCCGACGGGAAGTTTGCGAAAACCAAAACCTGGGACAATCCGGAAGATTTGAATTCTTTGGGCGACGAACTCGGCGACTTGAAGCTGGAAATCCATTTGATGGTTTTGGAGCCCCAGGCGGTAATCGGGGATTGGCTCCGATGCGGAGCGAGCCGGATAATCGTCCACTTCGAAGCGCTGGGAGACCTGCCCACGCAGGCGGGCCTGCCTGCGCAGGCAGGCGGTTGGGAAGTAATTTGCGACAAGATAGAAAGGGAAGGCGGGGAATTGGGTCTGGCCTTAAACCCCGAGACGCCGACTTATGTTCTTACGCCCTACCTGAAGGCCGTTTCGTTGGTCCAGCTTCTTGCGGTAGAACCCGGTCCGGTCGGCCAGAAGTTCAATCCCGTAATCGTCGAAAAGCTTAGGGAATTAAAACAGAGAGAGCCGGATTTGACGGTTGAAATTGACGGTGGCGTGAATTTGGAGACGGCGAAATTAGTGAGGGAAGCAGGTGCCGATATCATCGTTTCGGCCTCATATATTTGGGGGAGTGAAAACCCCCGGGAAGCTTTCGATAAGCTCATGAAAGTGTAGTATTATATTTGGGATGAAAACAAAAAAATACATTTTCGTGGTCGGCGGGGTGATGTCTTCCGTAGGCAAGGGAGTAGCCGCCGCTTCAATCGGAAAAATTTTACAATCGAGAGGCTATAAGGTGGCTAACCTCAAAGCCGACATGTACGTGAATATCGATGCCGGCACTATCCGCCCGGCCGAACACGGCGAGGTTTTTGTCGGCGATGACGGCATCGAGGCGGACCAGGACTTAGGTAATTACGAGCGTTTTACGAACCAGGTTTCCACCCGCGAAGATTACATCACCACCGGCCAGGTTTATGCCGAACTCATCAGGAAGGAAAGAAATCTGGAGTTTGGCGGCGAAGACGTTGAAGTGGTGCCGGACGTGCCGAACGAAATTATCAGGCGCATCAAACTTTGCCAGAAGAAGAACAATTCGGATATAACCATCGTCGAGTACGGCGGCACCGTCGGCGAATACCAGCTTCTTATTTTTCTCGAGGCCGCGCGGATGATGAAAGCCAAAAATCCCGGCGACGTTTTTTGCGTTTTGGTGAGCTTCCTGCCTACGCCGAAGATTTTGGGCGAGCAGAAGTCAAAGCCGACCCAGTACGCCATTCAAACCCTGAACTCGGCGGGCATCAACCCCGATTTCATAATTTGCCGTTCCGAGGTGCCGGCCACCGACCATATCAAAAAAACCATCAGCACGGTTTGCAGTTTGCCTATCAAGCGGATAGTTTCCGCGCCGGACGTTTATTCCATTTACGACATCCCCGTCGATTTGGAAAAAGAAAAGTTCGGGGAAACCCTGCTTAAGGCCATGGGTTTGTCTCCCCGCCGGGCCGACTTGAAGAATTGGGCCGCTCTTTCGCGGAAAATAAAAAAGCTCAAAAAACCAGTGAGAATAGGCATTGTCGGAAAATATTTTAATTTCAAATCCTGCAAGGATACCTACATTTCGGTCATCGAATCCATAAATCACGCCGCCTGGAGCGAGAATCGCCGCCCGGAAGTACTCTGGCTGGATTCCGAGAAATACGAAACCGACCGCAGGAAACTCAAAGAACTCGACGAACTGGACGGAATAATAGTTCCCGGCGGTTTCGGCAATCGCGGAAGCGAGGGGATGATTTCGGCTGCCGATTACGCAAGGCGCAACAAAATTCCTTATCTCGGGCTTTGTTTGGGAATGCAGGTCATGGTTATTTCCTATGCCCGAAACGTTTTGGGATTGAAGAAAGCTAATTCCACCGAGTTCGACTCCGGGTCGCCGCACCCGGTCATTGCCACGATGGAAGACCAGGTGGAAAAAATAAAAGCGAAAAACTACGGTGCCACCATGAGGTTGGGAGCTTATCCTTGCGTTCTCGCTCCCGGGACTTTGGCTTCCGCCGCTTACGGCAAAAAGGAAGTTATGGAACGCCACCGGCACCGCTACGAGGTCAATAATGCTTACGTGAAGAAACTGGAAAACAAAGGTTTGGTTTTTTCCGGCCGGTATCGGAAGGGAAACTTGATGGAAATCGCCGAATTGCCGAAAAGCGAACACCTGTTTTATTTGGGCACGCAATTTCACCCGGAATTCAAATCGCGACCGCTCGAACCGCATCCTCTTTTTAGGGCGTTTGTAAGAGCCGCAATAAACAAAAAATAGGCGGTTGGGCGAAAATACGCTATAATAGGTAAAATGGATGCCTTACACGAAGGTAAGTTAAAGCGTTTGGAAGAACTTGCGACAAGCATTCGGGAAACGGTGATTGAGACGCTCATTACCGCCGGGAGCGGGCATACGGCCGGGCCTTTGGGGATGGCCGATATTTTTACGGCTCTTTATTTCCACGTCTTAAATCACAATCCTAAAAAGCCCAACTGGCCGGAGCGGGACCGGCTTATTTTATCGAACGGCCACATTTGCCCGGTGCTCTACGTCACTATGGCTTATGCCGGTTACTTTCCGGTGGAGGAACTTAAGACTCTCCGGAAAATAAACTCGCGGCTCCAGGGCCATCCTCACCGGAGCGCCTTGCCCGGCTTGGAAACAACTTCCGGGCCTTTGGGGTCCGGCTTGTCGCAGGCAATCGGCGTGGCGCTCGCGGCGCGGTTAGATAAAAAAAGTTACCGCGTCTACTGCATTACTTCGGATGCCGAAATCCAAGAAGGCAATTACTGGGAAGCGGCGATGTTTGCCGGAAAACAGAAGCATAGGTTAAGCAACCTCACCGTTATCGTTGACCGGAACAATATCCAAATTGACGGTTTTACCGAAGACGTGATGCCGCTTGAGCCCCTCGCGGAGAAATTCGAAGCGTTTAATTGGCACGTCTTGGAAGTTGACGGGCATAATATGGCGGAATTTGTGAGCGCCGTATCCGAAGCGGAGGCGGTTTACGAGAAGCCGACGGTGATAATTGCCCACACCATTCCGGGCAAGGGCGTGAGTTTCATGGAAAATGACTACAAGTGGCACGGTTTACCGCCGGGCAAGGTGAAACACCCGGACGAGCCGCCGCCGGAGCGTCAGGGAGAATTGGCGCTAAAGGAATTAAGAACGCTCGGGAAGAAAATCAAAAGCGAACATGAATGATTATGTTGAATCCTGAAGCAAAATTAAATCCGAAGATTTTCGACGAAGATATTGAAATGAAACCGACCCGGGACGGGTACAGTGAGGGGCTTTTAGCCGCCGGTGAGCAGAATCCCAACGTGGTCGCGCTTTGCGCCGATTTGACGGAATCCACGCGGGTAGAGGCGTTCGCAAAAAAATATCCGGAGAGATTTTTTGAGATAGGAGTTGCCGAACAAAACATGGCGACCATCGCCGCCGGCTTGGGAATCTCCGGCAAGATTCCCTTCATTTCTTCCTACGCCACTTTTTCGCCGGGCCGGAACTGGGAGCAGATTCGGACAACCATCGCTTACAACGACTCCAATGTGAAAATTGCCGGACACCACGCCGGGGTTTCGGTGGGGCCGGACGGCGCCACTCATCAAGCGACGGAAGATATCGCCATCATGCGGGTGATGCCTAATATGAAAGTTTTCGTGCCGTGCGATGCGATTGAAGCCAGAAAGGCGGTGCTTGCCGCCGCGGGGGTTTGGGGGCCGGTTTACATGCGTTTTGGCCGGGAGAAAAGCGCGGTTATTACGACCGAGGAGACGCCTTTTACACCCGGCAAGGCAGAAGTGTTTTGGGATTCCTCGCTTCGCTCGGAACGATTAAAACCGCAAGCGGTTTTAATCGCCTGCGGAAATTTGGTTTATAACGCCCTTCTTGCCGCAAAAGAACTGGAAAAAGAAAAAATCGGCACGATTGTCTTGAATAACCACACCCTAAAACCGATGGACGAGAAAAGAATCATTGAAATGGCGAAAAAAACCGGCGCGGCGGTTACGGTAGAGGAGCACCAGATTACCGGCGGTTTGGGCGGCGCCGTTGCCGAGGTCTTATCCCGCAATCACCCGGTGCCGATGGAATTTATCGGCCTTCAGGACACTTTCGGCGAGTCGGGAAACCCCGACGAGCTGATGGAAAAATACGGGATGGGAGCGGAAGACATCATTAAAGCGGTTAAAAAGGTCATTAAAAGAAAATAAATTTATGTTTGACGTAATTACCATAGGTACGGCGACAAGAGACGTTTTTGTGAGAGGCGCGTCTTTTAAGGTGTTAAAAGACCCGGTCCACTTGAAGAAAATCGGATTCAAAACAGGAGAGGCGGAATGTCTCGCTTTGGGTTCGAAAATAGAAATCGAAAAACCGGTTCTCACTTTAGGAGGCGGGGCGGCAAACGCGGCCGTCACTTTCTCGAGACAAGGTTTTCGGACGGCGGCGCTCGTAAAAATCGGCAACGACGAGATCGGCAAGGAAGTGATAGCGGCTCTGAAACAAGAAAAAATAAAGCCGCTCGCGGCCATTGACGAGAAAATCGGCACCGCTTATTCGACCATTCTTCTTGCGCCCGGCGGCGAAAGAACGGTTCTCGTTTACCGGGGCGCTTCATCCGACTTCAGGGAAAAAGAAATACCGATGAGAAAACTGAAATGCCGCTGGGCCTATATTTCTCCGGGAACGATTTCCATCCCCTTGATGCAGAACGTCGTTTCGCACCTTAAAAAAATCGGGGCGAAAGTGGCGATGAACCTTTCCAAGCATTATCTTGACGCGGGCGTCGCTAAATTAAGGCAGATTCTAAGGAGTCTCGACGTTGTCGTCGTAAACCGGGAAGAGGCGTCGTATCTTACCGGCATCGATTACGGCAAGGAAAAGGCGATTTTCGGCAAATTCGACGAGTTGGTGCCGGGAATAGCCGTTATGACCGACGGCCGGAACGGCGCTTCGATTTCCGACGGAAAATATATTTACCGGGCGGGCATTTTCCCGGAAAAAGAACTTATTGACCGGACCGGAGCGGGCGATGCGTTTGGTTCGGGATTCGTCGCGGGGATGATGCGGAAGAGAGACGTTTGTTTCGCTCTGCGGCTCGCGGCGGCGAACTCCGCATCGGTTGTCGAGCAAGTCGGCGCCGAAGAGGGGATCTTAGGAAAAGAAGATTTCAAGAAAAAACGCTGGCAATATTTGGATTTGGACGTAGAACCACTATGACGGCAGCGGAAAAATTGGCGAAAATTTTGAGGGCCGACAAGGATTACTTGGGGCGCATTGAAGAACGGTTTTCCTATATGACCGGGAAGAAAGGCGTTCTTGACAGGATTGTCGAGGAAAACGATAAGGCGATTAAAAATACCCTTGCAATACTCGGAGTCGGGAACGGCGAAAAAGCGAGAGCGGAAGAAATTTATCACGGCTTGATTTTCAAGATGGAGGCCGACGACAACAAAATCTCCGAAGCGCTGGGCCGGCCGGTTTGCTCAAAGATGGCCGATTGTGAGAAGGTTCTCGCGGTTTCCAAAAAAGTCGCGGGCGTAAACCACGGTTTTTTCCTGAAAGAAGAAAAAGCGGTTGAATTTCTGGAAAAAGAGCCGCCGAAGAAAATTCTCTCCTACCTCGGTTACGATTCGGTTGACCAAATGCTTTCGAAAGAAAACCTCTTTGAAGTCTACAGCGCTCTGCGGTTTATCGAAGGGAACGACTGGTTAAACGGGGTATTCTTCAAGCAATACGAAGGTCTCACGGTGTCCGACTTCGAGGAGAGGCCGATTGTTGCCCAGGCGCTCGGTGAGAAGTGGGCAAAGGCGGCCGATTCGTTCATGAAAAAGAAGTGGCACAACATCAGCCATCTCAAAGAATTGGGGGTTGTATTCGTGATTCCCGCGACCCTGGGCATCCCGGGCGAGCTTTTGCGGATGATGAGCTTGGTTTTTCATTATTTGCACGAGATACCTTTTTATTCCGATATGTTCCGGCGGGCGGCGGAAACTCCGGTTACTTTCGCGCCAAGCGTCGTTTCGCTTCTCCGGGGCGACGTTTTTGACAGACAAATTCCGCAGGGAGAAAAATCGCTTTGGCTCGTCATTCAACGGTACTTGGCGAAGGACGACGAAAACGACTGGCGGCTTTTTGCGCCCCACCTAAATCCCGAGGCGCTTCATTGGTCAAGAGCGGAGGAGGATTTGGTGAAAGCGAGCAGTGTTCTCGACGGTTTCGCTTCGGATTTGATTTTCTGGCAGGGCTTAGGCTGGGTCGGCGATTATTTTAAGGACAGCGCCGGGAACGACATTCTCGTAAGTTTCGACCTGGTTGATACGGTGATGAGTTTGGTGATGAAAAAAGAACTGGTAAAATATCTTTATCACCATCAGGAAGCGCTTTGGAACAGGATTTTTATCGAATATATGGGTGAAGACCAGCTTGAGAAATTTTGCAAGAATTATTTATTGGAGGGATACTTCGAAATTTAACGCTAGAAAAACCGCAGGTTCAAGAGACGTGGCCATCGGTTTTGTGGCTTTCCGGACTCAGGTTTGGCCAGCCCAACTCTTAGTCTCTTTCGCCCGCGGTTTTTTCTAAATAAAAGTTGTCGTTGAACACAAAGAGCGGGCACTTGGTATAATGTCTTTATGGTGAATTTAAAGAAATTAATCAAAGAAGCGGAAAAGAAGCACATAGCTGTGGGGCACTTCAATATTTCTAACTTAGAAATGCTGAAAGCTGTGTCCCACGTTGCTGCCCGCCTCCATCTACCGGTTGTAATAGGCGTTTCGGAAGGCGAGCGGGGGTACGTCGGCGTTCATCACGTTCGGGATTTAATAAATTCCTACAACAGGGAGCATTCAACGAGCGGTTATCATCTGTTCCTGAACGCCGACCACACTTATTCTTTGGAGAAAGTTAAGGAGGCGGCGAAGCAAGGATTTGATGCGATTGTTTTTGACGGAAGCAAATTACCTTTTCGGGAAAACATCAAAAAGACAAGAGAGGCGGTGAAAATCGCAAAGAGAATCAATAAAAACATTGTAGTCGAAGGCGAGCTGGGATTTATCGGTCAGTCGTCGAGAATCTTGAAAGGATTGCCGAAAGGCGCGGTTATAAGACCGGAGGATTTACCGACAGCCGAAGAAGCGCTTCGGTTCGTGAAAGAAACGGGCGTGGACATGCTCGCACCGGCGGTGGGGAATATCCACGGGATGCTTGGGAACGCCAAGAACCCCAAGCTTAACATAGAAAGAATAAGAGAAATAAAGAAAGCGGTGAAAATTCCGCTCGTCTTGCACGGCGGCTCGGGCATTTCCGATAGCGATTTCCGGGCGGCAATTAAAGCCGGGATTTCCCTGATTCATATCTCAACCGAACTGCGGGTGGCTTGGCGCAGGGGATTGGAGAGGGTGCTCAAGGGAAGCAAAGACGAAATCGCGCCTTACAAACTAATGCCCGGGGTTTTGGAGGAAATGGAAAAAGTAATAGAAAACAAGTTGGAGTTATTCAATTTATAGTTAATCAACGACTTTTGAGTTATGGATAAGGATAAAGTTAACAAAGTTATTCTTGAAATAAGAGCCGGGACGGGCGGGGATGAGGCCTCGCTTTTTGCCGGGGACCTGGCGCGGATGTATCAGCGATACGCGGCGGGGCAGGGCTGGGGGTTTTCAATTTTGGACGCGAACGAGAGTTCTTTAAGGGGGTACAAGAGTTTTGTTGCCGAAGTGAAAGGAGAAGGAGCGTATGAAGCATTAAAGAACGAGTCCGGCGTTCACCGGGTGCAGAGAATACCGGATACGGAAAAATCCGGCCGGGTTCACACTTCAACCGCGTCGGTCGCGGTTTTGCCGGTGGTGGAAGCGAAGATAGTAGATATAAAAGAAAGCGACTTGGAGTTTACTTTTTCCCGTTCGGGCGGTCCCGGCGGCCAGAACGTCAATAAAGTGGAAACGGCAGTCCGGGTCCTCCACAAACCGACCGGATTGGTCGTGGGTTCCCGGGAAGAAAGGAGCCAACACGCCAATCGCGAACGGGCGATGGAAGTTCTTCGGGCCAAACTTTACGAAGCCCAGTGCGAACAGCAAGTCGGATCGGTCGCCGAATTAAGGAGAGAGCAGATTGGTTCCGGCGAGCGGGCGGAAAAAATAAGAACTTATAATTTTCCCCAGGACAGAATTACCGACCATCGGCTTGGCAAGAAGTTTTCGAACATCGAGAAAATAATGGAAGGCGATTTGGGAAAAATCGTGAAGGGGTTTCAAAAGTAAACCCATTCGGAAAGAACACATAGGTTCAAGAGACGTGGCCATGGGTCTTGTGACTTGCTTTAATTCGAGCATACCCGGCCTTACCTTAGTCTCTTTCACCTATGTTTTCTTTCCTCATTATTTGTTTCCCTGTGCGAACCAAGTTTCTTGATGCAGACTCCGCAGGCGGCTCGGCTTGGTCCATCATTTTTTGATGGCGAGCCGCCGAGGACAAGGAGTGGTTGTCGCTGGAGCAATCACGACGGTCTGCGGAGAGAATGATTGGTGAGCACTTTACGAGTTCAAAATTTTGATATCCTGTTCAAATTCGTTTGCTTTTTGGACGACGGGGTCGCCGTACCAGAAACGATAGGTGTACCATCGGCTGCCGGAGTAATATTTTGCGGCGGCGCAGCGCTCAAGAAGCGTTTGGTAGGAAACGACGTTGCGGTTCGCGTCCGCATAACTTTTGCAGCTCGATGATCCAAGAAGGTCTTTCATATAAACCGCGGTGGCGGCAAAGGCGTCAGCGTTGTTCCAGGGGTTGGGGGGATTGTTTCCGGTCACGGCCGCAATTTTCGATTCGTAGAGTTTCCAGGTCGAAGGAATAAACTGAGCCGGTCCCATTGCGCCGCCGTAAGAACCATGCTGGGCGATAGGACAGGAAACTTTGACGAATTCCGAGTTCGGGTCGAGGCCAAGCCGGCTCAAAAGGTCAAGGAAATAAGGCGTATCGCGGGTCGGATGCATCGCCGTCGTATAGGAACAGCGCCCCACGTTTTTCCCGAAAAGCGATTCGCGGTCCAAAATAGCGAGGGTAAGAGCGGACCGCACTCCCGTAGCCGCCTCGGCCAGTTTCGCGTATTGGTATGCTTCTTCAAAGGAAAGCTCGCCGCCGCCCAAAAGACGGAAAATTCTTTTTCTGATTTCGGCGGCGGTCGCCTGTTTTTCCTCGACTATTTTCTGATATTCGGATTCCTTGCCTTTGGTTACCGTGAGGAGTTCATTTTTTTCGGATTGGGTCGAAGCGACGCTTCTTTTTTGCGATTCCTGGTAGGCTTTCAGGCTTTCAACGTCGTCTTTTTCAAGCGCCAGCTCGGTTTTCTGTTCGAGCAGCATTCCCCGGAGGCGGATAATTTCATCGAGCGCCGTGCGGAGGTTAGTCTGGACGAGAGTGACGTTTTGAATATTGCCGAAGAAGTCGGAAAGCTTGTCGTTTGCGAGAAGCACTTCGATAGTTGTCTGAGCATCCGCCTCGTAAATGCTGCGGATTGCCTGACTCAAGGCGTCTTTATGAACAACGATGTTATTTTCGGTCAGGTTTATTTGTTTTTGCGTCTCCGTGATTTCGGCCGAGAGCTGTTCAAGATTGAGATTGATTGCTTTTATTTGGAGATTGAGTTGGCCGATTTTTGCGTTTAAAGCGCTTATTTCATTTTTTAAAGTATTGCCCTGTTTGCGGTATTCGGCCACGGTCTTTTGGTATTCGAGAATCTGATTCTCGAGTTCCTTGAGCTGGTTTTCCAGTTCGGCTCTTTCTTCGGCCGTTGTCTCGCCGTCGGTTTCTTCGGCGGCAAGCGTTAAGTCCGGGCGGGGGGCCTGGACCGAACCGATGAAAAGGATTACGGCAAACAACAAGAAACCGGTTCTCAAAACCGATTTTAAGGGCAGGCGGATGCAGGAAGACGGAAAGATGCTCAGTCTTTCCGGTTTTTTTCGGGCAACGTCGAAAAATTTCTTTTTGGGAGAGCCGATGCTCATACTTCTATAATAGCATTAAAACAGCCGAGAGGCCGGGCTATTTGGAAGTTTCTTTGGTTTCTTCTTTTACGGTTTCGGTCTCTGCTTCCGGAGCCGCAGCTTCGGTCCCCGAAGGAGCCGATTCGGCGGCGGTCGGAGCCGCTGCCGGCGCTTCTTCTTTTTCGTGTTCGGTTATGGTTACGATGACCATGTCTTTCGGCTGAAGAATTTTCACTCCGTCGGGGACGTTAAGATCGCTTACGTGAATGCTTTGTCCCGCTTGGTCCAATCCGGACAATTCGACTTCGAAAGAGTGGGGGATTTTGTCGGGCAGGGCTTCAATTTCGAT
>CAZGRD010000018.1:9978-12075 GCA_964528065.1 uncultured Candidatus Saccharibacteria bacterium | reverse complement strand
TCGGTAGAACCCCCGGCAAACATAAGCTGGATGGCGCCCCAGACAATCATCGCGACCGCAATCGGTATTGCGATCTGAAAAAGTAGGGTGAGAATATTGGAGACGACAACAAGGCCGTCACAAAAAGTACAAGGACCGGCGACGTTGCAAGTTTCCCCGCCCGAACCGGTTCCTTCCCAAATATTTATGGCCTGCGCCAGGAGTTTAGTCATTAGAAATTAGTAATTAGTAATTTTTTCATAATCTCCTTTTCATTAAGTTTGTCACTTCCCGCTCGGCTTTATCAAGAGCATCCCCGACCGTCGCGCTGCCCGATATCACCGACTTAATTGCTTCGGAAAAGGCGCTTGATACCGCATCCGGGTCGGCCTCGGCCCAGGAACGGGCGGTAAGCGCTTGTTTTGCAAAGACGCTTAGCTCCGGGTCGTTCGATTTCTCATCAATTAAGGAACGGAGGGCCGGCGGCCGGCCGGTTTTTTCGACGAAGCTTTTGGCGTTGTCCTTCACGGTCGCAAAATTCAAAATAAAGTCCCAGGCCAGGCCCTGCTTTTTACTCTGGCGGGAAACGGCATAGCCCCAATAGTCGGGGTAGGAAATCACCCGCTCGGTCTCTTCGAGCTGAGGCGTGGCTGCGACCGCAAAGTCGAGAAACGGATTCTTAGCCATTATCCGGGCGGACGCCGATGCATAACCGAACATCATCGATAATTTCTCTTCGGCAAAGGCGTCCAACGAACTTCCCATTGAATCGTTCCAGGTATAAACCGCCGATTCCGGGTCGGAGAATTCAATATAAAATCCCAGAGCTTTTTCTCCTTCCAAAGAAGCGAACTCGGCTCTCGAAAATCCGGCATCCACCATTTCCGTACCGCCCTGGAGCATCAAAAGCGACAAAATATCGGGAGCTGTTTCAACCGAGTCCGCGGAGCCCCCGATTGAGGCGGCCGCCCTCGTTATCTTCCCATCCTTGTCTTTCTTCAAAAGCTTCGGGATAAGACCGCTGAAGTCCTCCCAGGTAGAGGGAGGCGAAACAATCGCCGCCGCGTCGAAGTGTTCCTGGTTGTAATAGAGGGCGAGGGTATCGATCGAAACGGGCAGGGCGTAAATCGCCCCGGCCGAGACGAAATCCTGCTCCACTACCTGCGGGAAAAGATTGCGAAGACCCAGGATTGAAAATTTCGCGGCCGAGACCGGAACTATTTTATTTATGTCCCGCGGCAAGGCCCGACTCCGCATCATAAAAATATCGGGGCCTTTGCCGGAAGCGAGAGCGTCAAGCAAAGTCCGTTCATAATCCGCCCCATTGCTGAAGCGGCGGTAATTTACCGTAACGGCCGGATAAACGGCGTTAAAAGACGCGATTGCGGTTTTATAGGCCTCATCGCTGTCGAAGACCCCCCAAAATTCCAGGTTGGTTTTTATGCTTGCCCGCGGGTCTTCATCTTTAAGGCCGGGAAGAATGCCGAAGATAATCAAAATCAGAATCAAAACCACCAACCCGACCGCACCGATGATGATAATTTGAGTTTTTGTTAAATTCATACTTCAGCCTTAGAAGCAGACGATTCCGATGAGCTTGTCGCCGCCTTTTAAGGTCATTATTTTCACCCCTTGGGTGCCGCGGCCGGCGGTCCTGATGTTTCCGACGGCAGTCCGCAAAGCCTGGCCCTTCGAAGAAAAAACCATCGTCTCTTCCTCGTTCCCCTGAAGGACTATTGCGGCGATGACCGGACCGGTTTTCTCGCCGATTTTGGCCGTCTTTATTCCCGAACCGCCGCGCCTTTGGAGCTTATATTCTTTTAGCGGCGTCTGTTTGGCAAAACCTTTTTCGGTCATTACCAAAAGTCCGCTCTTCGCAATCTGCTCTTTACTGTCTTTAATTATACCAAGCCCGATTAGCCGGTCGCCTTTTTTAAGGCGAATGGCCTGAACTCCGGAAGTCGCCCGGCTCATCAGGCGCACTTCTTTTTCCTTGAAACGAATGGCCTGGCCCAAGGCGGTTACCAAAATTATCCCGTCGTTGCCGGAAGAAAGCTCCGCGCCTTTTAACGCGTCATCGGATTTCAGCTTTATGGCAATAATGCCGGTCCGCCGGAC
>CAZGRD010000018.1:0-9878 GCA_964528065.1 uncultured Candidatus Saccharibacteria bacterium | reverse complement strand
ATGAAGTTGGTCAAAACGTCTTCTTCTTTGAGCTCGAAACCGATGAGGCCCTTGCCGCCCCGCGCCTGGGTCCGAAAAGCCGACGGCTTCATCCGCTTGATGTAATTGCTCTGGGTAAGGATGATAATCACGTCTTCTTCCGGAACCAAATCCTCTTCCTTGAACTCTTTGAGGCCGGAGGCGACAAGGCGAGTCCGGCGCTCTCCGCCGAAGTTTTTTTTCAGCTCCGCAAGCTCATCGTCGATGATGCCCGCAATCTTTTTCGGATTTTTCAGAATCAGTTTCAGTTCGGCAATGAGTTTTTTCTTCTCTTTGAGTTCGTCTTCGATTTTCTTCCGCTCAAGGGCGGCGAGCGTCGAGAGCTTCATATCCAAAATGGCATCGGCTTGAATGGCGGTAAGACGGAAATTTTTGATTAAGTTGCTTTTGGCTTCTTCCCGGTCCTTTGACTTCTTGATTACGGATATGACCTTGTCTATCGAGTCCAGTGCCTTGCTCAAACCCTCCAAAATATGGGCTCTTTCTTCGGCTTTCCGCAAATCGAATTCGGTCCGACGACGAATGACCACTTTCCGGTGGCTAAGATAGTGAGTGAGGATTTCTTTGAGAGAAAGGATTTCGGGCTGAATGCCGTCAACCAAGGCCAACATATTGAAGTAAATGTTTTTCTGAAGTTCGGAGTATTCGTAGAGCTGGTTTAAAACTTTCTGGGGCGACGAACCGACCTTCAAGTCAATCACTATTCTTAGGCCCTCCCGGTCCGACTCGTCGCGGATGTCGCGGACGCCTTCAATTCTCTTCAATTCGTAAAGCTTGGCGATTGCTTCGACAAGCGTCGATTTGTTCACCTGATAAGGAATTTCGGTTATCACTATTTGAAAGCCGTTTTTCTTCTCTTCGATTTCGGCGACCGCTCTGACCGAGACGCTGCCCCGGCCGGTCGAGTAGGCTTCCTGGAGGGAAGAAGCGCCGTAAATTACGCCGCCAGTCGGAAAGTCCGGTCCGGGAACGAATTTTACGAGGTCTTTCACGCTCGCGTCCGGATTGGCATTCAGATACTTCAAGGCGTCAATCACCTCGCTCAGATTGTGAGGCGGAACGGAAGTGGCCATTCCGACGGCAATGCCGACGGTTCCGTTAATGAGGAGGTTTGGGAGTTTGGCCGGAAGATACACCGGCTCTTTCCGGGAAGAATCGTAATTCGGCTGCCAATCAACCGTTTCCTTTTCGATGTCGCTTAAGAGCTCTTCGGAGATTTTGGAAAGCCGGGCTTCGGTGTAACGCTGAGCGGCAGCGGCATCACCATCAACACTGCCGAAATTCCCTTGACCTTGGATTAGAGGATAACGAAGGGAAAAGTCCTGGGCCATCCGAACTAAAGAATCATAAACAGCCATATCGCCGTGAGGGTGATATTTACCCATCGTCTCTCCGGTTATCCTGGCTGATTTCATAAATTTCGCGCCGGAAGTCAGCCCCATATCCCACATCGCCCAAAGAATCCGCCGCTGAACCGGTTTTAAGCCGTCGCGAACATCCGGCAGGGCTCGCGAGACGATAACGGACATCGCGTAGTCCAAATACGACTCCCGAAGTTCGGTCGTTATTTCCCGGTCTTCTATCTTCGACGTATCTTTTGGCGTTTCTTTCGACTTGTCCATAATTTTAAGGAGAAGGGGTGAACTCCGCGCCGCCGCCCTCGACCGAAAATTCTTTAACTTGGCTGAAGTTCGCCTTCAGTTCCGTAAACTGATTCTTTAAATTTTCAATAATATTTTTCGCGCCCCGGCCGATGGTTCTGAAAAACGAGTCTTCATCGCGGACTTCTTCGGTTTCAATAGCGGCCGGATGGGGCAGGGTAGCTTGCAGATAAAAAAACCACAGACCCACGACAATTATCATAGCGAGGAGCGACAATACCGCAAGATAGCGTTTTTTTGTTTTATTCTCGGACCGCTGAATTTTTTGAAGTCTTTTCCTCGCTTTCTCTACGGTTTTTTCCAGATCCATTGCTAAGAAACCAGGCACCGGACCGCCATCTTCCCCGCTTCCAGGTCCTTAGCTTTGAAAGTAAGTTTTTCTTCGACCGGACATTTATCCTTGCCCATCTCTTTCAAAAAATTCTTGAAATTCTTCGAAAGCGAGGGAATAACGAGAGCCGGCTCGATTTGTCTTATCAGTTTCGCAGCCGCCTCTTCGGAAATGAACGGCTTGCCGCCGGCCGGAACAATCACCACCTGGGCGCCTTTGAAGTTTTCCTGAACTTCGGGAGACGGTTCGTGGCCGAGGTGCCCTAAAATGAGAACGGTTATGTCTTCCAAAGTAATCCGATAAATGGTTTTTTCGTCTCCCCGCTCCACACCCGCGCTCATCCCCCGGACGACCGCATCCTTTACCTCATACTCGCCCTGATGGTCAACCCAAAAGACGCCTTCCTCTTTGGGCGGCGGAACCGGCGAGGGCTTCAAGGTGCTCAAAACCAAATCAGCCCCCCGAAAAGAGCGGCTGTCAGTCGGGTCAATTAAAGCGGTGAAATTCCCCGACTGAATCTTGAAATAATTGTCGCCGTGATAGGTAATAACCATAAATCAGGCTTCCTTTTCTTATTATATCTCAGTTTTGCTTGATTTTCAAAGGCCCTTTATGATAACCTTAAGCTCCAATGACGACAAATTACGTCCAACAATTTTTCAAGCAATTCGTGAAAGACAAGCCCGAACTGTTCTCGGTGCTTAAAGCCGGCGACCTCGTTGAGGGGGTAGTGCTCGAGAAAGGCGCAAATTCGATGGTTGTCGACTTGGGCCGCCACGGCACGGGATTGGTCTACCGTGAAGAGATCCAAAACGCCAAGGGGGCGGTAAAGGAGCTCAAAATCGGCGACCCTATTCATGCCAAAGTAATCGAAGTGGACAACGAAGAAGGAGTGGTTGAGTTGTCGCTTACCGAAGCCGGCCGGCAAAAAGCCTGGGCGGAAATCCAGGAACTTCAGGAACGCGAAGAAATAATCAAAATAAAGATAAAGAGCGCCAACCGCGGCGGCCTTGTCGCCGATTTGAGCGGAGTACCGGCCTTTCTGCCCGTTTCCCAGCTTGCGGGAGAACATTATCCGCGAATTTCGACGGAAGACAGAAACCAGATAACGGCCGAACTTCAAAAACTTGTGGGAATGGAGCTTGAAGTAAAAATAATCGACGCCAATCCTCGCAGCTCGAAGCTCATAATTTCGGAAAAAGCGGCGGTGGAAGTATCGGTTAAAGAACTCGCCAAAAACTACGAGGTTGGCCAGGTCATCGAGGGCGTCGTCTCGGGAGTGGCCGATTTCGGAGCTTTCATAAAATTCACCGATAATCCCGCAATCGAAGGCTTGATTCATATTTCCGAGCTTTCCCACCAGATGATCGAAAATCCTAAAGAAGTAATAAGCGTTGACGATACCGTCAAGGCAAAAATTACGGAAATAAAAGACGGCAGAATTTCATTGTCGCTAAAGGCGCTTCAGGCCGACCCATGGGATAAGGCGGCGGACACATACAAGGAAGGCGAAACGGTAAAGGGAGAGGTTTACGCCTTTCACCCTTACGGAGCGGTTATCAATCTGAAGGACGGGATTCAGGGACAAATTCACGTTTCCGAATTCGGCGGCGTGCCGGAAATGAAAAAAGAACTCACCGCGGGCGAGACCTACGAATTCAAAATAGAGAGTCTGAAGCCGGAGGAAAAGAGGATGGTTTTGAAACTCGTAAAGTAAGGGCTTTGTCTAAATTTTAGAGCGCAATGCACGCGAAGAAAATTTAGCTACAAAACCTTACCCCGCCCCAATTTTGCCCTACAGTACAGAGCGAAGCGCGAGGGGCGAATAGCCCCACCCCGTTATTGGCGCAGCGCTTCGCCCATAATAGGGGGCACCTATTCGGTGCACGCACTGCGCATGGCAATTCGGAGGCAAAATTAAGGCGGGGTGCTCAAATTTATGGTAAAATTTGGCAAAGTAGTCCCATGGACACCGAAGTTTTGCGTCTCATAGAAAAAGAAATCAAGCGGCAAAAAGAGGGCTTGGAGCTGATTGCTTCCGAGAATTACGTTTCCCGAGCGGTCCTCTCGGCTATGGGGAGCGTCCTTACCAACAAGTATTCCGAAGGTTACCCCGGAAAAAGATACTACGGCGGAAACGAAGTGGTGGACGAAGTGGAGTCGCTCGCCATAGAACGGGCGAAAAAGCTTTTCGGCGCCGAACACGTGAACGTCCAGCCGCTCTCCGGAAGTCCGGCGAACCTCGCCGTTTACATGGCTCTGCTCTCTCCCGGCGACAAAGTTCTGGGATTTTCCCTCGACCAGGGCGGCCATCTTTCCCACGGTCATCCGCTCAACTTCTCCGGAAAACTTTACACCATCGTCCCCTACCTGGTGGAAAAAGAAACGGAAATAATCGACATGGACGAGGTAGAAAAAATAGCCCTTCGCGAGAAACCTAAAATGATTCTCGCCGGTTTTTCCGCCTACAGCCGAAACATGGACTGGAAACGTTTTAAGGAGATTGCCGATAAAATCGGAGCTTTTACTTTCGCCGACATCGCTCATGTCGCCGGCCTCATTGCAGGCGGGGAACTGGAGAGCCCGATACCCTATTTTGACGTCGTCTCCACCACCACCCACAAAACCCTCCGCGGTCCAAGAGGAGCGATTATAATGTGCAAAGAAAAATTCGCCAAGGACATCGACCGGGCGGTTTTCCCGGGCGTTCAGGGCGGTCCGCACGACCACATCACGGCGGCGAAAGCGGTCGCCTTCGGCGAAGCGCAGAGGCCGGAATTCCGGGAATATTCCAAGAACGTAATCGCCAACGCCAAGGTTTTCGCGGCGGCGCTTATGAAACGCGGCTACCGAATAGTTTCCGGAGGAACGGACAATCATATCGTTCTCGTCGATGTGTTCGGCAGTAAGGAAATCACTGGCAAGGAAGCCGAAGTTGCGCTCGATACCGTGAACATTTCCGTAAACAAAAATATGATTCCCTACGATACCCGGAAACCGCTTGACCCTTCCGGCGTGCGCTTGGGTACGCCCGCGGTAACAACGCGGGGGCTCGGGGAGTCGGATATGGAAACGGTCGCGGACTTCATCGATGAAGCGCTCACGCACCGAAACGACGCCGCGCGCCTTGCGGAAATAAAAACCCGGGTCAAGGGTTTTGCCCTTAAGTTTCCGGTGCCGGGCATAGATAAATGATTATCGACGGGAAAACCATTGCCGGCGGAATCATCGCCGAACTCAAGAACAAGCCAAAACCCGAAAAGTTTCTGGCGGTAGTTTTGGTCGGCGAAGAACCATCGATGATGAGTTTCATAAGGCAGAAAGAGAAAATCGCGAAAATCATCGGCGTCGACTTCCGGCTCAATAAATTCCCGGAGGAAGTAAAGAACGACGAATTAAAAGAAAGCGTCCGGGAAATCGCCGGCATCCCGGACTGCGGCGGCCTGGTTCTCCAGCTTCCGCTCCCCGCTCAAATAAACCGCGACGAGATAATCGAAATAATCCCGGCCGAAAAAGACGTCGATAATTTAACGGGGAGAGCGCCGGTTTCGGCCCCCGCCGTGGGCGTCGTGGAAACGGTAATTGAAAATTGTAAATTGAAAATTGAAAATTTAAGGGTTGCGGTTGTGGGCCTGGGCCTTCTTGTCGGGGGGCCCGTCTCAAAATGGCTCGAGGGAAAATGCGCCGGGCTTCAAACCCTTAACTCAAGCGGAAACCTGGAAGTTTTAAAACAAGCGGATTTGGTTGTCTCCGGCGTAGGCTTTGCCGGCCTTATAAAACCGGATACGTTAAAAGACGGCGCCGTCGTAATCGACTTCGGCTATGATTTTAAAGACGGCAAAACTTCCGGCGACTTCGACGCTTCGGGAATTAGAAATTCGGAATTACCTGCCCGCAATGCTTCGCATAGCGATGCAGGCGGGAAAATTAGAAATTTAACCTACACCCCCACGCCTGGCGGCACCGGACCGATTTTGGTCGCCAAGCTTTTTGAGAACTTCTATAAACTAAACCGCTGATTTAATCGTTTCCAGGGTTTTCTTCTTGATTGATTCGAGCAGTTTTTTGTCTTCCTTCAGTTTCTCCCGGGATTTGTCGAAACCGACACCGATTTTTTCCTCGCCGAACGCATAACTCGAACCGGACTTCGCCACCACCCCGTATTTTACGGCTGTATTTAAGACATCGGCCTCGTAGGAAATCCCCTGGCCGTACATTATGTCGAACTCGGTAATTTTGAAGGGCGGGGCGACTTTATTTTTGACTACTTTTACCTTAACCCGGCTTCCCACAACTTCGTCGCCTTTTTTGATTTGAGCGATTCTCCTGATGTCGATCCGGACCGACGCATAAAATTTGAGCGCCAACCCGCCGGTGGTTGTTTCGGGATTGCCGAACATAATCCCTATCTTGTGGCGAATTTGGTTTATGAAAATGACGATTGTTTTTGATTTGTCGGCGATAGCGGTAAGTTTCCGCAAAGCCTGGCTCATAAGCCGGGCTTGGGCTCCGACGTGATGAGCGCCCATTTCGCCTTCGATTTCCGCCCGGGGAGTAAGAGCCGCCACCGAGTCGACAACGATGATGTCGATTACCGAAGACCGCACCAAGCTTTCCAGAATATTCAAAGCTTCCTCGCCGGTGTCCGGCTGAGAAATAATGAGGTCTTTAACGTTAACGCCGATATTCTTGGCGTATTCGGGGTCCAAGGCGTGCTCGGCATCGATGAAAGCCGCCCGGCCGCCGTCTTTTTGAATCTGGGCCACGGCGTGAAGCGCAAGCGTTGTCTTGCCGGAAGCCTCGGGACCGTAAATCTCGATGATTCTTCCTTTGGGAAGGCCGCCCACGCCCAAGGCAATATCGAGCGAAAAAGAACCGGAGGGCACCGCTTCCACTTTAATGCGCTGGCTGTCGCCGAGCCTCATTATCGCTCCTTCGCCGAAACGGGCTTGGAGCGACTCCATAAGCGTTTCGAGCTCGTTCAATTCTTTTTTGTCCTTCTCTTCCGGAAGGGGTTTATTCTTCGCCATTATTGTTGACGTTTTCTTCGACCGGCGCTTTATAAAAAACTTGTTTCGTTGCCGTTTTTTCTTTCCCCAAAAACTTTTTCGTTACGAAAACCAAAGTATTGAAGCCTTCTTTAAGTTCTATTTGAGCCGTAAAATCGCCGTTTTCATCAGAATAAATCTTTTCGCCGTTCAGTGTCAATTCGTAGGAATCACCGACTTGGCCCGAGACGGTAAAGGCCGGCTCATTCGAATAAGTAATGTTCTCACCGAGATTTTGAAGGAGCAAGCCGTCTCTTCCGGCAAAAAACGAAACTTTCAAAAAAACGTAGAGAAGAATGCCTAAGATTACCAAAGACAAAACGACAATCTTGCCCGTGAATTTCGGCCTCTCGAAACGGTTTGCCGGGAAGCGGTCGTCCCGGCCCGAACGCTTCACTGCTTCGTTGTCCTTGAGATATTCGTTAAAAAGCTCTTCCCCATTCAGGCCCAGAACGTCGGCTATTTTCAAGATATAACCGCGGGTGTAAGGCAGAGACGGCAAGGCCTCGAACTTGTCTTCGATAAGCGACTCTAAAAATCTTTCCGAAACGCCGGATAGTTCGGAGAGTTTTCCGGCGGTAAGCCCCCGCGCCCGGAGAGCGCCCACAATCGTGTTGGATAAACTTCTTTCTTCATTCCCCATGCCAAATTTATTAAAATTTATGAACCTTTGGTGATATAAATTTTACCATAAATTTGAGCACTCTGAGAGCCATCGAAGAGTTACCTTAATTTTTGTAATCCTTCGCAACGAGCTCAGGATAAAAATTTGTTGACTAAATTTCCTGCGTCTTCCGGACTTGAAAATTTAGATCAAATTTTTACTTCTCTCGGTTTGGCGCCTTCGCCGGGGCCGACTATTCCCTTCTCTTCCATTATATCCAGGAGCCGCGCCGCCCGGGCGTAGCCAACCTTCAATCTTCTTTGAAGAAGCGAAGCCGACGCTTTTTTCGCTTCCCGGACGACTCTTATGGCCTCGTCATAGAGCTCATCGGAGTCATCTGAGTAGCTGTAGAATTCCAAATCCGCCGGGGGCGCTCCGTTTTCTTCAATATTAATGGCGTCCTCTCCGTTTTCTTCCGGCTTGTTGTTTTCCTTGATAAAAGCGGTTACTTTTTTCACTTCATCTTCGGTAACGTAGGCGCCCTGAATCCGGCGCGGTTTGGAATGCTCGGAAGAGACGAAAAGCAGGTCGCCGGAACCCAAAAGCTTTTCGGCGCCGGCCATGTCGAGAATCGTTCTTGAATCGACCTGGCTTGCGACCTGAAGGGCAATGCGCGAAGTGATGTTCGCTTTGATGAGACCGGTGATAACCTCGACTGAGGGCCGCTGAGTTGAAACCGCAAGATGAATGCCCGTTGCCCGGGACATCTGAGCAAGGCGGATAATCGAACCTTCGACCTCGCGGCCGTAGGAAGCCATAAGATCGGCCAGTTCGTCTATCACTATGAGAAGATAAGGAAGCTTCTCGGTTTTTTGGTTATAACCTTTTATGTCTCTTGCCCCGGCTTGAAGAAGAAGTTCATAACGTCTTTCCATCTCGTTTATCGCCCAGCGGAGAACGCCCATCGCTTTTTTGTTTTCGGTAATGACCGGCGACATCAGGTGAGGAAGGTTTTCATAAATGGTAAGCTCCACCCGCTTTGGGTCGATTAGAATCAAGCGGAGCATTTCGGGAGAATTTTTAAAAAGAAGGGCGGTGATAAGGGAGTGGATCATGATTGATTTGCCGGAACCGGTTGCCCCGGCAATCAAGAGGTGGGGCATTTTATCAATATCGGCGAAAACCGGCTCGCCCGAAACGTTCCGGCCGAGGACGAAAGAAAGAGGAGAGGATTTTTGGAATTCCGGATAAGCAAGAAGACTGCCCAAACGGACGAGTGCGGCCGATTTGTTCGGTACCTCGATGCCGACCAGGGATTTGCCGGGAATGGGCGCTTCAATCCGGACGGGATGAGCGGCAAGAGCGAGAGCCAGGTCTTGATTTAAGGCGGTGAGCCTTGCGAGCTTTACTCCTTCGGCCGGTTTCAGGGTGTAACGGGTAACGGTCGGCCCCACGTTTATTTCTCCCATTTCAACGGGAATGCCGAAGCTCTCCAGTGTCCGCTTGATAATATTGGCGTTCGCCCGCAGGTCACCCACCGTCGGCTTCTCCATAGACGAGGTAAGAAGGCTGATGGGCGGTGCCACGTAATTTCTGATTTTTGCCTGTTTTACCGGAAAGGTAGGCTCTTTCTTGGGAGCCGCAACGACGAGCGGAGCCGGTTTTTCCTCCACCAGCGCCGTTTCTTTTTTCTCGCTTTTCCCGGCCTCGTTTTGATAATCTTGAACCCGGAGAGGCGGCTCTTCTCCGCTTTTCTCCTTCTTCGGAATCTTCGGCATTCTCACGGGTTTATTTATGACGACGAGGAAGGAAGCAATAAGAACGACAAAGGTTATGACAAGCGAGGCGGTCATCCCAAATGGTTTTTTAAGTGACCCTAAGACGAGGCCGAGAAGGCCGCCGGCGCCCGGAGAGATGATATCAATCACTCCGAGACCGGAAGCGACGAAAAGGATTCCGGCGACGACTGTAAGCCATAAAATTCTTTTCCTCTCCGGCGCAATCAGGGAAAAAGCAACGATGAAAAAAATGACGGGGAGAAGATAATAGCCCCAGCCGAAAAATTTATCGAGAACCCCGAAGATGTTTGCTCCCCACGGACCGGCCTGGCCGGCGCCGGCCAGAATAAAAAGAATGGCGATGCCGAGACAAAAAACAATCCAGATGGTTTTTTTGACATCGGGGTGAATGGCGGC
>CAZGRD010000017.1:8570-13535 GCA_964528065.1 uncultured Candidatus Saccharibacteria bacterium | reverse complement strand
ATAAACGTCCCGCCCCCGACTTTTTGTCCGGATTGCCGTCAACAACGGCGGATGACTTGGCGAAATGACTACAATTTTTATAAGCGGGAGTGTGCGTTGTGCAACAATAAGATTTTATCTATTTATTCCGGCGACAAACCGGCACCTGTGTATTGCCCCAAGTGCTGGTGGGGCGATAAGTGGGATGCGAGAGATTTTGGGAAATCGGTTGATATTAATAAGCCGTTTTTCCCTCAATTCAAAGAATTGCTCGATAGGGTGCCGGCGCTTGCAATCTTGAACGATGACGGAATCGCAAGCGCAAATTGCCGATACACGAATTACTTCGCATTGGGTAAAAATTGCTACATGGTAATAAATTCCTGGAAGGTGGAAGAATGCATGTATTCGGTCTGTCTCGTGGGAGCCAAAAACGCAGTCGATTGCGCCGTAATTTTGGGAGGCGGGGAGCATCTGTATCACGCAATCAATGCGGATATTTCCTCCCGTTCCCGTTACATTTTCAATTCCGTAGGCCTTCTCGATTGCGCTTATTGTTATGACTGCCGCAACTGCTCGGAATGCTTCATGTCTATTGGACTGCGTAATAAGCGGCATTGTTTCAAAAATCGGCAATGTACCAAGGAAGAGTACGAAAAAATTCTTAAAGAGTATGCTCTCAATACCTGGAGCGGTTCGGAAAAGGCGCGTAAAGAATTTTGGGAATTTATTCTTCGGTACCCCCGAAAATACGCCAATATTATAAACAGCGTAAATTGCAGCGGTGATTACCTCGTTAATTCAAAAAACACCAAACACTGTTATATCGCGGTCCGGGTGGAAAATTCGAAATATTTCGAGCGAGGCGATACGATTCGGGACAGCTACGACTGCCTAAGCGGAGGAGAGCAGGAATTGTGTTACGACTCCATTAATCCGGACAACTCATATCGCGCTCTTTTCACCGGCTATTGCCACAAGGATAACGATGTTCTCTATAGCGACAGCTGCCAATCGTCCGAGCACCTGTTTGGGTGCGTTGGTTTGAAAAACGCCAAATACTGCATTTTAAACAAGGAATATTCGAAAGAAGAATACGAGCGGATTGTGCCGGAACTCATGGAGAAAATGAAAGAGCGTGGCGAATACGGCGAATTCTTCCCGGCCGCCCTTTCTCCCTTTCGCTACAACGAATCGGTCGCTCAAGACGAATTTCCGTTGTCAAAAGATCGGGTCTTGGCGGCAGGTTTGCGGTGGCAGGAAAATTTTACAAAGACCGAAGGCAAGGAGACTCTTTTGGACGTCCCCGATGACATTAATGAGGTAACGGATAAAATTCTCCAGGACGTACTTGTATGCGCTTCGTGCAAGAGAAATTACCGCATTACAGCAGAAGAGTTGCGATTTTACAGGCAGAACCAGGTTCCCATTCCACGTAACTGTTTCTTTTGCAGACTTACCGAGTTATACAAAGAACGGGGGCCTGTTCATTTATGGATGCGCGAGTGCCAATGTGCCGGTGGAAAATCGGGAAACGGCGTTTATCAAAACACCGCCCCTCATTTTCACGGAGCGGGGAAGTGTCCTAATGAATTCGAAACTTCATATTCGCCGGAGAGGAAAGAGATTGTGTATTGCGAAAGCTGTTACAATAGTGAGATTGTATGAATTCAGAGATAAGACAGTGTCAAAACTGTAAAAACCAGTTCACGATTGAACCGGAAGATTTCGATTTCTACAAAAAGATTGACGTCCCACCGCCGAAGCTTTGTCCTGATTGCCGGATTCAGAGGCGAATGATTTGGCGCAACGAAAGAATTCTACACAAGAGAAGATCCAGCCTTTCTAACAAAGAGATGATTAGCCAGTACGCAAGCGATAGTCCATTTCCAATATATGATGTCTATGAATTTCACGCTCGGGAATGGATTCCTAAAGGCTTAGAATACGATTCGAAGCGGAAGTTCTTTGAGCAGTTTCGGGAACTCCAGCTCCAAGTTCCTCGTTGTGCGCTACTGACTGATCTTCAATCAATTGAGAACGGCAGCTCTTATCAAAATTCAGCTAGCCGGAACAAGCGTTGTTATATGGTAAGTGCATCGGGTGACAATGAGGATTGTATGTTTAGTAATAACTTGGATTATTCAAAATCCTCAATGGATTGCCTTTGGTGTCGTCGAGTTGAATATTCCTATAACTCTATTGATTCCCTTGATTGCAGTCATGTTTTCTTCTCCCAGGAATGTCGTCAGTGCAACAGGTGTTGGTTTTCTTATGATTGCCGGAATTGTGTTGATTGTTTCGGATGTGTTGGTCTTCGAAATAAATCATATTGTTTGTGGAATGAACAGCTGACTAAAGAGGAATATGAATTGCGGGTCGGGAAGGTGCTGGAAGATTTAACCTTGGAGCAAGTTCTTGGTTTTCAATCTCGGCTTGGGAAAACAGCACTTTCTTTCCCGAGAAAATACGCTCATGTAGACCCTAGGAGTGCGCCGACTTGCACAGGCGATTATATTATTAATTCTCAAAGTGTGTTTCGGGGTTTTACTATCCACGATAGTCAGAATGTCCGATATTGTTCCAAAATAATAGCTAGTCGTGAATGTCTTGATGTTACGGATTGGGGCGATCCTGGGGAGCTTTGTTACGAGAGCGTCACTGTGGGAAGGGGAGTGTACAGGGTTCTTTTTTCAAATAATTGTTGGCCGGAATGCAGGGAGCTGCAATATTGCGATTCCTGCTCGAACTCTCACCACTTGTTCGGTTGTGTGGGGCTGAAGAATGCTTCGTACTGCATTTTGAATAAAAAGTACCCGGAAGCGGAATATGAACGGCTTGTGCCGGAACTAATGGAGAAAATGAAAGAGCGTGGCGAATACGGCGAATTCTTCCCGAAAGAATTTTCTCCGTTCCCTTACAACGAAAGCATTGCCCTGGAGAATTTCCCGTTGACCAAAAAAGAAGCATTGGAACGGGGGTTTGGTTGGCGCGACAGCGAAGAAAGGAATTATAAAGTTACATTGGAAGTCGCGGACGTTCCCGAAAATATAAAAGACGTTGACGATTCGATATTGAACGAAACCATCGGTTGTGCTCACAAAGGGGAATGTAATCACGAGTGTGCGACCGTTTTTAAGGTTGTTGCGGAAGAACTGAAATTTTACCGCAGATTCGGTTTGCCTTTGCCCCAGCTTTGCTTCAATTGCCGCCATGCGGTGAGGTTTAGCCGGCGGAATTTACCGAGGCTTTGGGCGGGCTCCTGTAAGTGTGCCGGCCGGAAATCGGATAACGGGGCTTATCAAAATACCACGGAACATTTCCACGGTAACAACCCTTGCCCCAACGAATTCGAGACAAGTTACGCTCCCGAAAGGCCGGAAATCGTCTACTGCGAATCCTGCTATAACACAGAGGTGGCGTGATCGTCGTTAAAACTTTGTTGTTACGTCCTCAATTCTGTATCATATGTTACAATATTGAGGACGGGAATATGGCAAAAACATCACGCGACGCTCATCGGCACGTCCGGGAGTTGGGTGAGTTTTTTCGCGACAGCAAAGAGATCGCCGAGCATTTGGTGAATGAATTCATTGAACGGCACGAGCGCAAAAAATATCTTCGGCAGAGTCTGGACCGGTTGATTAATCGCGGTTTTTTGGAGGTTAAGGATAAAAAGATCTCCCCAACTAAAAAGGGTTTGAGGCTTTTCCGGCGGCGCACGAGAAGCAAAATACCCGTTGCTCCCAAAGAAGGGAAGTGGTACATTCTCACTTTTGACATACCCGTCGCGTTAAACTCAAAACGAATAGCGCTTGGCCGTCTTTTACGGGATTTCGGATTTCACCCCTTTCAGAAAAGCGTTTGGATTGGTCCCCACCAGCTGTCAACTGAGGTTTGGGAGTTCGTAGTAGAAAATAAACTCGAAAAATTTTGCAAACCAATGATTGTTGATATTATTGAGTAATTCCTCAATTTTGTAACATATGTTACAAAATTGAGGAATTTAGTATTTGGCATCATGATTAATATCATGATTTGTAAACACCCTCGATTTTTGATATTCTGTATACCTATGCGGCAATCAGAACTTTTTACGAAGACTTTAAAAGAGGCGCCTAAGGACGAGGTGAGCGTAAACGCCAAGCTTTTAACGCGGGGCGGTTTTGTTTACAAAAACTCAGCCGGAGTTTACACCTACTTGCCTCTGGGCTGGCGGGTAATAGGGAAAATTTCCGACATCATTCGGGAAGAGATGAACGCGATTGGCGGAGAAGAAATGTTTATGCCGGCGATGGTTGAGAAGAAATACATGGAGCCGACCAACCGCTGGAATCTCGATGTCGGATTCTTTGCAAAGGGCATGAACGACAAGGAGGCCAACTTCGTTCTTGGCTGGAGCCACGAAGAAGTGCTTACCGAAATCGCCTCCAAATACATCAGTTCTTACGAAGATTTGCCTTTCTACGCTTATCAAATCCAGACCAAATTTCGGAACGAACCCCGGGCCAAATCCGGTCTTCTTCGCGGCCGGGAATTTATGATGAAGGATTTATACAGTTTTCACGCCTCCGAAGACGACCTCTCCCGCTATTATGAGGAGGTTAAAAAGGCCTATCTTAAGATTTTTAACCGGTGCGGCCTGAAGGCGATTTACACGACCGCCGCCGGCGGCGATTTTACCGGTTCGAATACCCATGAATTCCAGGTGGAAACGGAGGCGGGGGAGGATGAAGTTATTCTCTGCCGGCTCTGCGGTTTTGCCGAAAACAGGGAAATTACCGAGCATAAAGCCAAGGAACGATGCTCCAAATGCGACAACGGGGTGCTCGAAAAAATCAAAGCCGTCGAAGTCGGCAATATTTTCCCGCTCGGCACCAAATATTCTAAAGCTTTCAACCTCAAGTTCGCGACCGAGGAAGGCAAGAAAGAATACGTGGTGATGGGCTCTTACGGCATCGGTCTCGGCCGGGTGATGGGGACGGT
>CAZGRD010000017.1:2123-8470 GCA_964528065.1 uncultured Candidatus Saccharibacteria bacterium | reverse complement strand
CCAAAGTGGAGGTTAAGAAAAGAAACGAAGAAAAAGCGAAATTAATGAAGCTCGAAGAGTTGTTAAAAGTCCTAACGCCTAATACCTAATCGCAAACATGATTTTCAGAAAAGACATCGGCATAGACTTGGGAACCGACACCACTCAGATATATTTGGTCGGGAGCGGCGTGGTTTTGAACGAGCCGTCGATTGCCGCTTTCAACAACCGCACCAACCGGGTGGTGGCTTACGGTTACGAAGCGAAAAAGATGCTTTCCCGCACGCCGGCCCACATTACCGTTGCCCGGCCGGTCGTTCACGGCATCATTGCCGATTTCGAAATGGCCCGGGAGATGGTTCAGCGCTTCATGAAAAGTCCCCGCATTCCCTGGTCGTGGTCGACCCGGGTGGTGGTCGGCATACCGACCAATCTCACCGAGGTTGAGCGGAAGTCGGTTGAAGATTTGATCAAGGAATCGGGCGCGAACGAAGTTCATCTTGTCGAACAGCCCCTTGCGGCGGCCTTGGGCAGCCAACTCAATATCGAAGAACCGACCGCCTATCTCGTTTTGGACATCGGGGCGGGAGCGACCGATATGGCCATTATTTCGATGAACGGCATCGTTACTTCCAAACGCCTTAAAATCGCCGGCGATTACCTGAACAACGAAATCGTAAAAGCGGTGAGGGACGAACTGAAGCTTCATATCGGCGAGCCGACGGCCGAGGAAATAAAAGTAGCCGTCGGAGCGGCGACGCCGCAGACCGAACGCCTGGATATCGCGGTAAGAGGAAGGGATGTTTCGAGCGGCTTGCCGCGGGAGCAGCTGGTGAAAGACAGTCAAGTGAGGAGCTGGCTGGCAAAGCCGCTCAAGATGATTGTCGAGGGCCTGAAAGACCTTATCGAGTCTTCGCCGGCGGAACTCGTCGGCGACATCCACAAAAACGGCATTTATATGTGCGGCGGCATGAGCCAGCTTCGGGGTCTTCCCGAATTGCTCGAGCGGGAAACCGGCGTGGAAGTCAAGCTCGTCGACGAACCTTTAACCTGCGTCGTTCGCGGCACGGGCGTTATAGTTGAAAAATTCGAAAAATATCGCCACCTCCTGGACAACTTCCCAACTTTAAAAATCTGAAAATGACCAAATCGCCGCGTTTCTTCCTGGGCATTCTCCTGATTTTCGTTTTTGTTCTTGCGGCGTTTTTTTACCGGAACGAAATTTTGAATCTTTCGGGCATCATTCACTCCCTCGATTATGAAGAAGTGGAAGCGCTCCGGCTCGAAAACTTGGCTCTCAAAACCGAACTTGAAACGCTGAAAGAAAAAAGCCAAGTCGCTTTGGATTCTTATGCGGCGGCAAAAGTCTATTCGCGTTATCCCTTCAACGACCGCCGTCTCCTGACCATAAACTTGGGGGAGAAAGACAGAGTGCGTATTGGGATGCCGGTGCTTGCGATGGAGGGCGTGCTTCTCGGCAGGGTGAGCGAAGTTTTCGGCCGGCAAAGCTCGGTTGAAACGATTTTTGACCCGGCTTGGCGTTCGAGCGTCGTTGTCGGCAAAGAAACCAAAGCCCTTCTTGAGGGCGGGGTAACGCCCACGCTTAATCTCATCTCGAAAGAATCGGTAGTCGGAGCGGGAGACTTGATTTTAAACACTTCACCCGAGTTTCCGCTGGGACTTTTGTTGGGCGAAGTGAGGAACGTGGCGCCGGCTTCCGACGACGTCTGGCTTACGGCCAAAATCAATACCCTTTACAATCTTGACGACTTGAGCGAGGTTCTCGTTGTCACAAACTTTCCTTAGGGGTTTATGAAAATTCTGACAGCCGTTACCGTAGTCGCCGTTTTTTTCTTCTTGGGACAATTCCAGTTTTTGAGCGTTGCGGGCGTTAACCCGAACCTTTTCCTGATCGGTCTTCTTTTCTTTGCCGTGAAGGCCGATAAGTTCCGGTTTTTGGGTGTGTTGCTCGCGGTCTCGGTTGTTCTTGTCTTTCTTTTCGACCCGGTTTGGTTTTTCCGGGTTTCCGGCGTGTTATTGGTGGTTCTCCTTTTTTATTTCTTGAAGAATTTCATGACCGGCAACCGTTTCTTGGATTTTTTGATCGGCATTGCGGTGGGGACTTTTCTCTTTTATTTCGTCATTAATCCGTTCAGTTTCGGTTTGCCTTACGCTTTGATTTTCATGGAGATTGTTTATAATTTGGCGCTTGGGGCTCTGCTTTGGTCTGTTTCCCGGCGTTTGTCCGCATCAAGATGAACATGAAGAAAAAACTCGGAGTAAATTTGGAAGACATTTTGGCCGACCATTTGCGGGAAGACGATTTGATCGAGGTGCCTTTAAATTCGCGGGTTTTCAGGGGTTTTTGGGCGGTTGTTCTTCTTCTTGCCGCGGCGGCGGTTTTTCAGCTTTTGAATCTGGGATTTACGAACCATTCTTTTTATCGGACGAGGTCGTTGGCCAATATGAGCTACTCGCTTCAGGAGCCGGCGCCGCGGGGCATTATTTTCGACCGTTTCGGGGTGCCGCTCGTCGAAAACGAGTCCGCTTTGAACGTTTTTCTCGTTCCCCACGAGCTTCCGGATGATGTGGAAGAGCGGGCGGAGGTTTTGGAAATCGTGGCCCGGACTCTCGGCTTGAACGGGGAAGAGCTCGAATCGAAGCTTAAAGAAAAGGACTGGCACTTCAGCGAAAAGTTTCTCCTTGAGGACGAACCTGACCACGCTGAAATTGCCACTTTGGAATCCAATAATTTTCCCGGCGTTCGCATTGAGTCGTCCTTCAACCGGGTTTACCGCGACCCGAAGGCTTTTTCCCACGTTCTCGGTTTCGTCGGTCTTACCGACCAGGAGGATTTGAACAATAACTCCGAACTTTTCATCGATGATGAGGTCGGTAAAGCCGGACTGGAAGCCTACTACGACAGTCGGCTGCGGGGCGAAAACGGCCGCGAGGTGTATCTTCGCGACGCTCTGGGCGAAGTTAAAGACAGGGAAGATTCGGTTTTGGGGGTGGCCGGTGAAGACTTGAAGACTTTCATCGATGCCGAGTTTCAGGAATATTTTTACAACCGGCTGCAATCTGGGCTGCAAGTGCTCGGCCGGAGCGTGGGGGTGGGCATTGCTTTAAATCCCCAAAACGGCGAAGTGCTCGCGCTTTTCAACATCCCCGGCGTTGACGCCTCCGATCCGGCTCTTTCCTTGAACGACAAAAACCGGCCGTTCTTCAACCGGGCGATAAGCGGCCTTTACACTCCCGGTTCGGCAATAAAACCGCTCCACGCCGCCGCCGCCCTATCGGACAAAATCATCAGTCCGGAGAAACAAATTTTTTCCGCGGGATATATCGAAGTGCCGAATCCTTATGATTCTTCGAATCCCAGCCGGTTTTTGGACTGGAAAGCGCACGGCTGGGTGGACGCGCGTTCGGCCCTCGCCCGTTCTTCGAACGTCTATTTTTACGAAGTTGGTGGGGGTTTTGAGGATCAAATAGGTTTGGGCATTGAGCGCTTGCGGGAATGGTGGCGGAAATTCGGCCTGAATGACAAAACAGGCATTGACTTGCCCGGCGAAGAGAGCGGCTTTTTGCCGAGCCCTGCCTGGAAAGAAGAAACGCAGGGCGACGCTTGGCGGCTCGGCGACACCTACAACATTGCAATCGGCCAGGGAGATCTTCTCATCACTCCGCTCGAACTTTTGAATTTCATAAGTGCCATTGCCGAAGGCGGCGTTTTTTACAAGCCGAGAGTGGCGGACTTGGGCGGCGGACCGGAAATAATCAGGGACTTGAGCGGGGAAATCGGGGACAGCTTGCCGGTGGTTCAGGAAGGAATGAGAGACGCCGTTCTGAAATCCTACGGCACGGCGGCGATGCTCGATTCTTTACCCTTTGAAGCGGCGGCCAAAACCGGGACGTCTCAGATTTTGAACAACGAAAAACTGAATGCCTTCTTCGTCGGTTACGCGCCGTACGAAAACCCCCAAATCGCGATTTTGGTTCTCGTTGAAGACGCCCGGGAAGGAAGCCTGAATACGGTACCCATAGCTTACGACGTTTTTTTGTGGTACTATAACAATCGAATAAAAAATAGCCTTTAAAGATGGAAATAACCTATTTATCCCAGGAACATTACGACGAACTTCAAAAAGAACTTGAAGAGCTGAAAACCGACGGCCGAGTCGAAGTGGCCAAGCGCCTGAAACAGGCAAAAGAGCTTGGCGATCTTTCGGAAAACTCCGAATATCAAGAAGCCAAGTTCGCCCAATCCAAGCTCGAAGGGAGGGTGAGCGAATTGAACGAAATCATCAGAAACGCTTCGATTATCAAGAAATCGGTCGGGACCGCGACCGTAAGAATCGGTTCCGAGGTGAAACTCGAAAAAGACGACAAAGACGAGGTGAAATACACGATTGTCGGTTCGAACGAGGCTTCGCCCTTGAAGGGTTTGATTTCCAATGAGTCGCCGCTCGGCCGGGCGATTTTGGGCAAGAAAGCCGGGGATATCGTGAAAATCGAAACAGCCGTCGGCTGGAAGAGCTATAAAATTTTGTCCATCGAATAAACAAGCTCTATGCTGGAGGACTTAATAAAGGAAAAGCGGCAGAAACTCGAAAAGTACGAAAGTGTGGAGTCCGCTTATCCGGCCAAGGTGAAACGCGATTTTCCTCTGGGCGAGATAACCGGCAATTTCGGCAAATTCGAAGGAAAAAAAGTTTCGCTAACGGGACGGATTATGGCCCGGCGGGACCAGGGGAAAATAATTTTTATGCCGATTGACGACGGTTCGGGCCGTATTCAGCTTGTTTTAGGCGGCGAGAAAACGGAAAACTTCGACCTCGTCAAGGAAACTTTCGACGTCGGCGACTTCGTGGAAGCCGAAGGCCGGCTTATGAAAACCCAGCGCGGCGAAAAAAGCCTGGAAGTGGAGTGGGTAAGGATCATCGCCAAGAACTTGAGGCCGCTCCCGGCCGAGTGGTTCGGGATTGAAGACGTCGAGACGCGCCTGCGGGAAAGATACTTGGATATTCTCTTTCGTCCGGAAGTCCGGGAAATATTCGTCAAGAAAGACAAGTTTTGGAACGCGGTAAGGACGTTCATGAGAAAGGCGGAATTTTTGGAAGTGGAAACGCCGGTTTTGGAAAACGTTCCGGGCGGGGCGGATGCCGAGCCGTTTACGACTCACATGAAAGCCCTTAACCGGGATTTTTATCTCCGGATTTCCCTCGAGCTGCCCCTCAAGAAACTTTTGGTCGGCGGCTACGACAAAGTTTTCGAAATCGGAAGGATTTTCCGCAACGAGGGAATAGACAGGGAACACCTTCAGGATTACACCCAGATGGAATGTTACTGGGCTTACGCCGATTACAACGACATGATGGAATTCACCGAAGGGCTGTATAAGCACGTGATAAAAGAAATTTTCGGCGGATTGAAGACGGAGTCGTTCGGAGAAAAGATCGATTGGGCAAAGTCCTGGAAGAGGGTGGATTATTACGAAATTTTCAAAAAGGAAGCCGGTCTCGATTTGAAGAAAGCGACCCACGGCGACCTTCTCGAGAAAGCCCGCAAGCTGGGGCTCGAACCCGAAAAAGGCGCCGGCAAGGGGCGGCTCATCGATCTTATTTTCAAGCACACCGCCCGGAAGAAAATCGTGGAGCCGTCGTTCCTCGTCGACCCGCCGGTCGAGGTGGAACCGCTCGCGAAGCGCCTTTCCCGCGACCCGGGGCGGGTGGCGAGATTTCAGATAATGGCTTTTGGCACAGAGCTCGGCAAGGGATTTTCGGAACTGAACGACCCGACTGACCAGCGCAAGCGCTTTGAAGAGCAGATGAAATTGAGAGCCGAAGGCGATAAAGAAGCTCAGCGGCTCGACGAAGACTATCTGCGGGCGATGGAATACGGCATGCCGCCCTCGGCTGGCTTCGGCATGTCCGAGCGGTTCTTCGCGGTTCTGATGGACAAGCCCGTGCGAGAAACGGTCATCTTTCCGCTCATGAGGGAGAAATGAAATGAGGAAGGTAATGGTATTCGGCACGTTTGACGGCCTCCACGAAGGCCACCGGGCTTTTTTGAGGGAAGCGGGAGCTCATGGCGATTACTTGATTGCCGTCATTCCCGAGGACCGCATGGTCGAACGCTTAAAAGGCCATTTACCCAAACTGAATTTAGCCGAGAGATTTGATAATCTTAAGAAAGAGGACGGCGTCGACGAAATCGTGACAAGCGGCGAAGCGCCGGGGACCTGGGATGTGGTAAAGAAATACAAACCCGAAGTGATTGCCGTAGGCTACGACCAGTACGCCCTGAAGGAAAACCTGGAAAATCATCTTGATGATTTGGGTTATACTCCGGAAGTAAAGGTAATGCAC
>CAZGRD010000017.1:0-2023 GCA_964528065.1 uncultured Candidatus Saccharibacteria bacterium | reverse complement strand
GGAGTTGACCCGAAGCTGGTCGACAAGTTCCTGCGCCTTGACGGAAACTGGCGGGACAAGACTCGTCTTCTCGGTGAGCTTCAAGCCGAGCAGAATAAAATTTCCAAAGAGCTCTCTTCGCATCGGAACGACCATCTTATAAGCAAGGCGCAGGTTTTGAAGAAACGCGCGGCGGAAATTAAAGCCGAGCGCGACGAACTCGAAGAAAAACGGGACGAAGTTCTCGGCCAATTGCCCAATTTGCCTTTTGAGGATGTCCCGGTCGGCAAGGACGAGAGCGGAAATAAAGTTTTGCGCGAAGTCGGAGAAAAACCGGACTTCGGTTTCAAGCCGAAAAACTATCTCGAGATAGCCGAAAGCCTGGGTCTTGTTGATATGAAAAGCGCCGCGGTCCTCTCCGGCAGCCGTTTCGGCTATCTGCTTCGGGAGGCCGTTCTTTTGGAATTCGGCCTGATTAACATGGCTCTCGGCGAAATTTTGAAACACGATTTTGTGCCGGTTTTGCCGCCGGTTATGGTGAAACCCGAAATAATGCGCAAGATGGGCAAGGGAAAATTTCTGGAAGAGAAAGACGCTTTTTACATTGAAGAAGATGATTTATACCTGATCGGCAGCGCCGAGCACGCCATCGGCCCTCTCCACATGGATTATGTTTTCGAAGAAAAAGAATTGCCCCGGCGTTATGTCGGTTTTTCGACTTCCTTCCGGCGGGAATCGGGTTCGTACGGAAAAGACACCAGAGGGATATTGAGAGTTCATCAGTTCGACAAGCTGGAGATGTATTCTTTCTGCCGGCCCGACAAGTCCGAAGAAGAGCACAAGTTTTTATTGTCCTTGGAAGAAAAGCTGATGCAGAAGCTCGAATTGCCGTATCGGGTGGTGGAGCTTTGCACCGGAGACATGACTTGGGGCGATGCCCGGCAGTACGATATCGAAGTTTGGTTTCCTTCGGAAAATAAATATCGCGAGACCCACTCCTGCTCGAACACGACCGACTTTCAGTCGCACGGCATAAACGCGAAGTACAAAACGAAAGAAGGCGGGAAAGAATTCGTTCACACTTTAAACGCCACGGCTTTTTCCCAGCGGCCGATCATCGCCATTTTGGAAAACTGCCAGACCGAAAAAGGCACCGTCAAAATCCCCAAAGCGCTCCAGAAATACGTTGGCAAAAAAGAGATAAAGAGATAGAAAAAAGAGAGGAGGAGGTTTATTATTAAGGTGCTATGGACGAGCTCTACTTCGAGAAAAAAAGGAGACCCGTTCGGTTGAAGTTTCTGCTCTGGTCCGGCGTTTTCCTCGTTATCTGCGGGGTTCTGGTCGGCGCTTTTTATTTCGTGCTTAATTCCGCCTTTTTCAAGGTTAAGGGTTTTGAAGTAAGCGAGTCCCGCTATACCCCCAACGAAACTCTTCTTGCCGCGTTGAACGCCGACATGATCGGCCGCTCGCGGCTTCTTTCGGTTCTCGGGCCGGACAACATCCTTTTCTGGGAATTCGGCGAAAAGCCCGAAGCGTTGAGCAATCTGCCGCTTGTCGCCCGAATATCGGTGAAAACGAATCTTACCGCCGGCAAGGTTTCGGTAAAGGCGGAAGAGCGCGATTTTTCCGGCATTTGGTGCTTGTCCGCCGAAGGGGCGGATTGCTATGCCTTTGACGACAGCGGGATTATTTTCGCCCGGGCGCCGGAAGCAAAAGGCGCGCTTATCTTGAAAGTGACCGATGAAAATGCCCGGCCGCTCGTTTTGGGCCGGCCGTTTTTTGTAAACCAGACATGGCGCGAGAATCTTTTTAAAACTTGGGAGATTATGAAAAATCACGGTCTTGTCATTTCCAAGGTGGCTGTCAAGGATTTGAATCTTGAGGAATGGGAGGTGGAAACGGCCAGAGGGCCCGTTTTCCGGTTCAACCTGAATTTCATGCCCTCGAACCTGGAAAGTATTCTGGATAATCTGGACGAAAAATTCGATTTCGGCAAAGTCACTTATTTCGACTTCCGCATCGAGAACCGGATTTATTACAAGTA
>CAZGRD010000016.1:11841-14627 GCA_964528065.1 uncultured Candidatus Saccharibacteria bacterium | reverse complement strand
GCTCTGGAACTCGCACGAAGAAGAAATGCTCGCCAAAGCCAAATCAACCGAGGAGGCGGAGAAAATCTATCTGGAAAAAATCCGGCCGGAAAAAGTGCGGCTCCAGATGAAATACGTCAGAGAAAAATCTTTAATAACTGACGTTAAAATTATTCTTAAAACTATCAAGCAAATTTTTCTCCGATAAAATTGACGTGGTAGAGCCAAGACGTCATAATTAAAATTCAATGACCAACTATAAAAAAATAGCGACTGAAGCGAGGAAGACCGTTTTGACGATGGTTTATAAAGCCCAATCAAGTCACGTAGGATCAAATCTGTCGTCAATAGATATCCTTACCGTTCTGTTCGATAAGATGGACGTGAAGAGAGACAAGTTTATAGCGAGTAAGGGCTGGGTGGCCGCTTCGGTTTACTATTTCCTCGCCCAGAGGGGAATCATTCCGAAAGAAGATTTGGAACGTTATTGGAAACCGGGTGAGGAAAAATACATCGGTCTTGTAGAACCACATGGGGTATTTGGTCTTGAGTTCGCCAGCGGGAGCATGGGATTTGGCTTACCGGCTGGCGTCGGTTTCGCTTTAGCCAAAAAGATGGACAAAGACAGTGGGAAAGTTCACGTCCTGATGAGCGACGGCGAAATGCAGATCGGCACTACCTGGGAGTCAATTTTAATAGCTAAGCAACATAATCTTTCCAATCTCACGGTTTGGGTGGATAACAACCGGCTTCAGGCGATGGGACCGACAAAAGATATCGTAAATATCGAGCCGCTCGACGAACGGGTGAAATCCTTCGGCTGGGCAGTCGAGAGGATTGACGGTCATAATTTTGAGGCGATTGAAAAAGCATTTGAAAACACGTCAAATTCATCCCCGAACATGATTATTTGCGATACCATAAAAGGCAAGGGCTGGAAAAGAGCGGAAAACAACAATCTCTATCACTACAAAATGCTCTCGGAGAAAGAGTATAAAGAAGCGTCGGAAGAATTAGCCAAGCAATGATATGAGTGAAATAGTTCAAAATTTGGACAACCGCCGGGTGTTCATCGACACGCTCTGCGAACTTGCGGAGAAAGACAAAAACATTATCTTCATTATTACCGACGTTGGCTTCAACTATGCGGAAAAGTTCCAGAAACTTTTCCCGGACAGGTTTTTCAACTTCGGCGTGACGGAAGCAAGTTCAACCATCATCGCCGCGGCCATGGCGCTTTCCGGCAAAAAACCGTATTTCTATTCAATGATAAACTTCGTCACGTTCCGGGTGCATGAGATGGTAAGAAACGCCGTCGTTATGCATAAAGCAAACGTAAAAATCCTGGGCGTGAGAGGAAGCGAGAAATACAAATTTCTTGGATTCAGCCATAACCTTCTGCGGGAAGACGAAGAAATAGAATTCTTGAGCAAACTGCCGGGAATGAAAACATACATTCCAAAAAGCCCGGAAGAGACAAGAGAGATTATACTTAAGACATACGAAAACCCGGGTCCGGCATACATCAGACTCTAAAATATGGAATACAAAGTCAGATTCGTAAACCCCCAAAAACAATACGCCGACCACCGCGACGAATTCATTAAAGCGTTCGACGAAACGCTCTCTAGGGGCGCGATTGTAAACCGCGAGGAACTTTGGAAATTTGAAGAAGATTTCGCGAAGTTCTGCGGTACAAAATATGCCGTGGGCGTAAACTCCGGCACATCGGCCTTAGACGTCGCTTTTCAGGCCGCGGGTATTGGCACGGGCGACGAGGTAATCACGGTTGCGCACACCTTCATCGCGAGCATCTCAATCCTTTATTTGGCAGGGGCAAAATCGGTCTTAATTGACGTCCAAGAGGACTTCAATATGGACCCGAAACTCATTGAAAAAGCCTTGACTCCCCGCACTAAAGCCATTGAGCCGGTGCATTTAAACGGACACTTGTGCGATATGGAAATGATACTGGATATCGCCAAACGCAAAGGGCTAATCGTGATAGAAGACGCGGCCCAGGCGCTCGGGGCGACACTCAAAATAGCGGACGGCACCGTAAAGAAAGCCGGTTCTTTCGGGTTAGTGGGATGCTTCAGCTTGTACTGGGCTAAAGCTTTGGGCGGCTGGGGCAATAATGGCATGGCTGTAACCGACAATGAGGAAATTGCAAGGAAAGTAAAACTCATGCGTTATAACGGTGAGGACCGCGAAGACCGGCACTTTTATTACCACGGGCATAATTTTTTGATGGACAATGTCCACGCCGCAATACTCTCGGTAAAATTAAAATATCTGGCCGGGTGGCTGGAACGCAGGCGGCAAATCGCAAAATGGTACCATGAGGGTTTTAAAAATATCCCTGGGGTTAAAGCACCCAACTTCGGCGACGAACGTTTTACCGACACTTATACCAACTATGTCGTCCGGGCCGAGCGCCGCGACGAACTAAAAAAATATCTCGAGGGGCAGGGCGTGGAAACACTAATTTCCTGGGCAACGCCAACGTATAAAGAACCGCTTTTCTCCTCCGGAGGAGGATCTGCCTCTGGCGGAGAGAAACCGCGCCTCGTTGACGCGCGCGGCGATGTTCCGGAACTTCAAGAAACGGAAAAAATATGTCGCGAAGTTTTATCTCTCCCGATGTATCCTGAACTCGCCGATGATGAAATAAACTACGTTATAGAAGCTGTTAAGGGTTTCTACAAGCAGTGATTGACTAAATTCCGATTTAGTTATATTGTAGAAACAACTTTGTGAACAGGATTTATCAATATTTACGCGGGCGAAGGGCAATTGTTTTCGGC
>CAZGRD010000016.1:0-11741 GCA_964528065.1 uncultured Candidatus Saccharibacteria bacterium | reverse complement strand
TTCGTGCTTCGTGAAAATACCGTCCTTTTTGCCGGCTTTCCCCGCTCAATAATATTCATCAATTACTTTTTAAACTTGATTTTCGTGGGCGGGGTAAGAATCGCAAAGAGAGTCTGGCATGAAACGGTAAGAAGAAGGCCTATCTCCGACGCTCCCCGGGCTCTTATCGTCGGAGCCGACTCCGAAGGTGAACATTTGATAAGAGACCTCCTCCGGGCCGGCGGCAATTCCCCCTTCCCCATCGCCATAATCGACCACAGAAAAGAAAGAGTGGGCACTTCAATTCACGGCGTCCGGGTTTTGGGCGGAATCGAAATTATTCCCGAAGCGGTCAAAACCCACAACATTGAACACGTAATTGTGGCTTTGGCCGCCGCTGAGGCCGACACAATCCGGGAAGCGGTAAAATACGCGCGGGAAGCCGGGGTAAAAAACATAAAAATCATTCCCGACACCCACGAACTTTTAACCGGCCGGGTGACTTTGACCGATTTCCGAGAAATAGAAATCGAAGACCTCTTGGGCCGGAATCCGGCAAAAATAGAAACGCAAAAAATCAGCGAGTTTGTCAGAGACAAAACGGTTCTTATAACCGGCGCGGCCGGCTCGATCGGCTCGGAACTCTCCCAGCAAACAATGGCTTTCGGACCGAAAACTCTCGTTCTCCTCGACTCCAACGAAAGCGACCTTTACGACCTCCATATGGAACTCTTGAGGAGTTATCCGGCAAAAAACTTACACTCGGTTGTCGCAAATATCGTGAACCGCGACAAGATGTTTAAAATAATTAAAAAGATTTCTCCCGACGTCATTTTCCACGCTGCCGCTTATAAGCACGTGCCCTTGATGGAAGATTTTCCCGATGAAGCGGTTGAAACCAATCTTTTCGGAACCTTAAACGTTGCCGAAGCGGCAATCAGGTCACGGGTCCCGAAGTTCGTTTTAATCTCAACCGACAAAGCGATTAATCCGACTTCGGTTATGGGTAAAACGAAACGGGCGGCGGAAATCGTGACTCAAGAACTCAATAAAAAAGGAATTACCAGGTTCGTCTCGGTCCGGTTCGGAAACGTCATCGGAAGCCGCGGGAGCGTTGTACCGCTCTTTAAAGAACAGATAAAAAGCCGGTCGCCTCTTACGGTTACCCATCCGGATATGACCCGCTATTTCATGACCATACCCGAGGCGGCGCTCCTTGTGATGGAAGCCGGCGCCGCGGGCGAGGGCGGCGAAATTTTCATGCTTGATATGGGCAAACCCGTAAAAATCCTGGAGGTCGCCAAAGAAATGATACGTCTTGCCGGTCTCCGGCCCGACGTGGATATTCCCATAGTTTTCATCGGCATCCGGCCGGGCGAGAAGATATTCGAAGAAGTCGTAAGCGACGAAGAACGACGGGTCGGCCAAACTCAGTGGGACAAAATACTTATTACTAAAAACCAGAATTCAAAATCTTCGGAGTCAGTCGGCGAAAACCTTAGAAACCTGAAGTCCGCTCTTGCCGGAGGCGCAGAGAAAACCGCCGCCGCTCTCGATAGATTCGTAGTTTAGAGTTGGTCCAAAATCTCCCAATTCCCTTTCCGGGCGAGGTCGATAATTACGTCCAGATCGTCGGTCAAAGCCGGTTCCAGAACTTTCATGCTCTCAGCTGTTCGAATAATGCCGTCGGCATCTCTTAAACTCCGATAAAGGGTGATGAGGTCCAGATAGTTTTGCCTTTCCGGAAAGCGCTTCACGGTAACTTCCAGCACTTCGGCCGCTTTCCGGAAATCCTTCCACCGGGTGTAAATGGTGACGAGGTTCCTGAAGTCATAATTTTGGAAAAATAAATAGTCGTTCTCTTTAGCCATTTCCCAGGCCTTATCAAGATTTTCTTTGGCTTCAACTCGCGCAGCATCGCCCTCAGCCGTACCGATTCTCCCCGGTGAATCGGCCGCGAGAGACAAGGCAATGCCGAGTTGATAAACGGATTTGTAAAGCCGGGGGTCTAAGGCAAGAGCTTCACGGTTTATGGTAACAGCCTCGTCAAAGCGGCCGAGGCCGGCCAAGGTGAAAGATAAATGGTAGAGCAATCCCTGGCGGTTCGGCGAAAGCTCAAGAGCTTTTCGGGCTAAAGGTTCGGATTTTTCAAAATATTTCTCTTCCTGCTTGGCAAGTTCGTTGTAGACTTCCACCAAGCGGACATACTGCCGCGGCTCTTTCTCCAAGGCGGCTGTCTCTTCCAGTGCTTCCGTGGTTTTTAAGACCAGCGGCCGGAAAGCCAAAGATTTAATCAAATCATTATCGTAAATCATGTCAGAGAGCTGCGCCCGCAAAGTCGGCTGGAGAAGATTATAGGGATAAAGAAAGTTATCGCTCGCCGCAAGGATCTTATCACCGACTTTAGCTCTCGCGACATCCGCATAAATGAGCGCTTGCTGGACCGGCACGTAGTGCCAAAAGTAGAGGCTGTAGACGATGCCCGCGAGAACGACGATTACAACGAGCGCCGGACCTGTTCGTCTTATAAATCCTATAGGTCTTATCGGACTGATAGGTCCAATAGGACCGATAAGTCCCTGTTCAAAAATCAGGTATCCCCAGACGGCGAAAAGCGGAATGTAGGAAACAATATTGTCAAAAAGGAAAAGATTCTGGACGACGTAAGCTGTAAAAATCCCGACGAGGAACGGTCTCTCTCGGACCATCGCAAAAGTGAGACCAAGAATACTAAGATATAAAACCAGCCCTACGCCGCCGTAAACAACGCCGACTTCGGCAATCTTGTTGTGCGCCCGGTCAAACCAGTCCTCGGCATAATAGGAATAAGCCGGGTCATAGTGCTTATTGTAAGCAACGTTGTAATTTTCCGGCCCCCAGCCGAAAATAGGCCGCTCCAGAAATGCTTCCCCGCTCACCTTCAAACCGATGAGCCGGGTAGCAACCGACGGGTTCTCAAGGGAAACTCGGGCAAAACGATGCAGAACAGGAACGCTCCGCCAAACAGCAGCACCTCTTGTAAGCCAAAAACCGATTCCAAAAACGATGAGAAACAAAATAAGCAAACCGGCGACACTCCTGATTTTTTTCGGGGCGGATTTGGAGAAAAAATAACAAAGGGCCAAAACCAGTAAACCGGCGACCACGCCTAAAGCGGCACCGCGGATGGCGGTGATAAAAACGGTCGCTGTTAGAAACAGTCCGCCCAAAACGAAAATGATACGCCAGCCCTTAGCTTTTATTTCCCGGAATAAAAAGACTAGGGCGGCGAGAGAAATTATAAGGAATGAAGAAAGAAAAGCGGGATTACCGGTGAAAGAACCCGGTTGGGTTGATGGTTTAAGGGTGAAAGAAAAATCAGTGACGCCGAAGTATTGCAGCCAGGCATAAAAAGAAATGACGACGGCGACGGTGGAAAGACCGCCAAAAAAGATAAGCCAGTCGCGCTTATTGAAAATAGCGAGGGCCAAAACCAGAAAAGCCAAATAGTGAAGAAGACCAAAAAAGCCTTCACCCCGCTCCACGTCGCCGAAAAAGGCATGAAACGAGTTCGGAGCAAGGAAAGTACTTACCGCCGCCGCGGCGAAAAATAAGAAGATAAGAATAAGAAGCGGCGATTTGAAATAGGACCAATTGGTCCGATCGGTCCGATTGGTCTGATCGGACCGGCTATGCCAGGCCCGCAAGGCAAAAAGCACTGCCCCAAGCACTAAAGCGACCTCAATTACGACCCGATAAAAAATCGTTTTCCCAAAAACATAAGGGAAAAGATACCAAGCCGGCGTTACGACAAAGGGCGTTAGAACGGTGAGAAAAAGAAGAATCTTTATAAACCAAGAAAGTACTTTCTCTGTTTTACTCATATAAACAATAAACTTTTTTTAATTCTTTTCTTTAAATGACCGAGGGTACTCCCATAATTTTTTAAAGTTTCTTCTCTGATTTTGGCATCTTCCTTCGATAGGTAAGCCTCATAATAGACTAAACGCCATGGCCTTCTCAATTTTGTATATGTACTCATTCCGTAGTTGTGAGCTTTTACTCTTTTTTCTACGTCAGATGTATATCCAAGATAGATTTCTTTCTCATTGTTTTGGACAACGTAGACGTAGAACATAAAAAAATTATATAGATATTAACCTCTAAAAACAATCCAGCCCCTCCATGGAGGGGCTGGATTTGAACCTTCAAGGAAAGGTTTAGTTGGTTCTGGTAAGATTCCAAGTCGGCGTGGACGGGAAAGTGTCTATATAGACACCGTTCGCCCAGTCGGCATCGGCATCTTCAGCACCAGACAACGAGAAGTCGGTCCAGACAAACGCGTTGTCTGCCGAATTCAACGTTGCGTCAACTCGCGCGCCGGCGCCAAAGCTGAACGTCGCTGCGTTCGCCAAGTTCGCCGTTGTAGAGTCGTTGTGCAAAACCAATCTTGAGGTTAAGGTCTCGGTTTCGCCGGAAGTACCAAACTGCGCGGCTGTCGCACTAATCTTAATAGCGTAAGTGCGGCTCGAGCCGGCAGAAATTTGTTCAGGCGCACTCAAGATGAGTATGGCGCTCTTCGCCGTATCCGCGGTCAAGTCAAGAACTGTCGTGTTCGGCGCCTGCGTCGTCACGGTAAGGTCAAGACCGTTCGTAATGTCCCTTACCGAAAGAGCGACGTCAGAGAACGAAGCGTTCAGAAGCGTCATCTCAATGCCAATCGCTGCCCAACCAATCTGCTCTTTTGCATCCGCCGCGATCGTGAATCTTGCGACTTCAAGGTCGGTCGGCGCGTTAAGCAGAGAGCTCGCAACATCGGTTCGAGAAACCGTCGGTTTGGTCTTGTAGACAACCTTTTGTTTACCAGAGGCGACGTATCCATTCGTAAGCGGAGTAGCCACGTTGAAGGCCGTTATCGAAGTGGCCGAACCATCGGCCTGGAAACCGACCTTCTGGAGGTGAATGTAAGCCTCCGAGCCGGTGTCGGCACCATTTGCCACCGTCGACAAGTCGGCTTTCACAGTCAAGGTTTTGGTGGTGTCCTTCGGAACCAACCAGGCCAACCCCTCAATGCTAATATTGTCGTCAGCCGTTGTCGTGAATGGGTAGCCAGTAGCAGAACCGACAACCGTCGTACCTTCAAAGAGGTAAATCTTCGTAATTTCATCGGCGAGTTCGGAAGCAGTGGCATCTGAGGCCGTGTTGGTGTCCATGTCGAACCTAAGCTTCTTGACGGTCAAAGCCTCGTTGTTTGCCGTGAAGTTAAACTTCGCCAAAACAACATTGCTCGAGCCGGCAAGAATGATACCAGCTTTGGTCTCGGAGTCATCCGGAGCGACCGCGATATCCATCGTGCCGCCGCCGCGAACAGTGATTTGGACAGTGTCCGCGCCGTTTACCGAGTCACCGGCAGCACCGGTCGTGGTGCCGTTAACCTGATAGCCGGGTTCGTTTCCTTCCGAATCCACCGCAATGATGTCAACACCAGCGGTAGCGCTGGCGACATCGGCCACCAAAAGCGAGTAGGCGTTGCCGGCTGTCGCCGCCGAAGAAACATCAACCTTGGCCGTTATGACTTTGGTTGTGCCCTTCGGAATCAAAAGAGTCAAGTTGTCGAAGGTCGCGTTGTAATTATCAGCCGTACCAGTAAGCGATTTTACCGTGCCAACCTGAGTCGTACCATCGTAAAGCTTGATGGCCGTCAGTTCGTCTTTATCCGTAGGGGTAGTGGAACTGGATCCCGATGACGTTAACTTAATCGTCGTCACTTTGATATCATCGGCGATTGCCTGCAAGCTAAGACCAAGAAAAGGAACGGCTGGAGTGCCCTTAATGAATACGTCAGAAACCGGAGTACCGGAGAGACCCACATTAAGAGTCGGCGCTTTCACCGTCAGGGTGTTACCAGAGACGGTCCCCGAAGGCGAAACTTCGCTCGCCACAGTCAAGAACTGGTTGTTGTCCAGGTTCTTGATGTCACTTGCTCCGAAAGCGGTCAACTGCGCCCGAAGCGTGTCGGTACCGACGTAGTTGGTATCCGTGTCAGCCGTCACTCTTAAGTGACGGGATTGACCGGCATTAACATTGAAGACATCGGTAAACACAACCGTGCCGGAAGCATCGTCTTTCGGACCGGCCACAGTCAAACCCGAATCAACGTCAACGACTTTGAGGTCGTCAGGACCGTTAACCGTGGTTGAAGCCGTAATCGTGAAGCGAAGGTTCCGGATTTCAATGTTGTTCGCCGAAGCAAGGTTGAAATCAAAGAGAGACAGGTCTTTCCCGTTCTTCCTGATATCGCCCGTGTTCGGGCCATTGAAGGTGATGGTGACCGTCGCGCCCTGAAGAGTCAGTTCGTGGTGGCTATCCGCATCGGAGTCAAAGGCGGTTCTAGTAACCGTAACTCCCTGGCCATATTGCTGGCCAATCGCGAAAACATCGGTTGTCTCATCAATGTAGAGCTTGATGGTTTCAGTTCTCTTAGCTCCGCCACCGATGTCCGCGTAGACGTTGAAGCTCTTGTTCTCGCCCCTTAAGATTTGGTAAGGCGTAGCGAGCTCAAAAACCACCAGGTCTTTGGCGTTTACACCCGTAGCTGTCGCCAAAGTGTTGCCAGTCGCGTACTCTTTCAAAACGAAGTTTGAAAGATTGGACTTGGAAGTCGTGCCGCCGCTAAAAAGCGATATCCGGCTAACACTCACGTTCTCGGAAGCCGCAGTGATGCGGAACTGGGAAACGTGAGCAGCCAGCTGCCCGATGTTCGGGTTAGCGAGCGAACCGGTTTTGGTCAAAGTAACCGAACCGGCCGATGCACCGGAGATAGCCATTTCATTGCCAGCGAGCGGCAAGCCGGAAACGGTAACGCTGCCATCCGCCGTGACCGAAGTCACTTGGAAAGCGTTGTTATCAGCGGCCGCCGCCGTAGCCGACATATCTGCCACCACGGAGAATGTTCTCACTCCGCTTACCGCTAAGGCAAGGGAAGTGAAAGTCACCTCGTGGCTGGAAGAGTTAACCGAACGACCGGAAGTCAAACGGGTTCCACCTTCGTAAAGATAGACGCTCGAGAAGTCGGTGGTCGCACCGGCTCCGGTCCGCTTAACAACAATGGTCTGAACAGTTCCGGTTCCGGCAATGTTGAACTTGAGGTAAGTGACGCCAGTGCCGCCCTTCGGGATTGTGGTCCCAACCGGGTTGCCAGAGGCGACGCTAACCGCGAGGCCTGTCGCGGGGACAGAAACGCCGGGAACCGTGGTGGTTCCGCCCGTTCCGGTTGTCCCGGCAACCGAAGCGTACTTAGCTCGAGAAAGCGAGCCGAAGTAGCCGGCTGTCGGGCTAACGCTCATTGCGGCTTGCCATTTGGCGAGAGCTGACTGGGTGAGAGTTCCAAAGTAGGTGCTCTCACTGCCAGCCGAACCGACGCCGGTTGAAGCCACCGGGTAACCTGCCGCGTTAAGGTACTGCTGCAAACACTTTACGTCATCGCCTGTTGAACCAAGGGTGAGGTCCTTAGTAAAGGAACAAGCAGTGACGCCAGTGGTGCCACCGGAAACTGTTCCGCCGCCCGAGAGGGCTGACTGAACGTTCGCGATGGTTGCCGCATCAGCACCGAAAGACTGGATCATGGTTACGATAGCGTCAATCTGAGCTTGAGTTAATGCAGCCGAAGCGCTGGTCCCTACCATTGATAAGGCCACTACTCCAACTACACCTATCGTTGCAATTCTTTTTGTTAATTTACTCATTTTTATTTTTTATTTTCGACTATTATTCAATTTTTTTACGGAACCTATCGGACCAATAAGACTTATTGGACTTATAGGAACCATATCGACCTTTTTAATTTATTTCGGCGCTATTTCCTTGTAATTTCGACCGCCTGCCGATTTAGTGAGGATCGTCGGGCAGAAGACTACAGAAAATAGGGTTGGTGTCAAATAAAAAACTCGCTTTTAGAGCGAGGCGCACGTAGGCAACTAGGCTTTAGATTTTTAGGCGTTAGGAAACCCTAATACCTAAAGGCCTAAAGCCTAAAACCTAACAATCAGCTTAGCCTCACTCTAAGCTCCAGCCGACGAGGCTGGATTTATTACATATTAGGCAGGCGAATGTTAAAAAGCAAGTTGTGGATAAGTCAAACTTTCCTGCCTTCAAGTAATAGAACGAACGTCCCCGAAAGACGTTACCTGTTTTTTATCGGAAAGAAAGGGCAAAAACAACGATGGTAAGGACCGCAAAAAGGGTTATTTGCTTCATCATAAAGGAGAAATTGAGGCCGCCTTTTGCCGAAGAAACGACCGTTTCTCTCGCAATAACCAAAAAGAGCGTAAGATACACGGCGGCGCTCATAAAACCCAGGGGGAGAAACTGCAGAATATAGGAAAGTTCAAGGCCAAGAAAGCCGAGAACCCCGGCAAAAAGGGCCGCCCGCCGCCCCTCCAGGGGGCCAAAAAAGCCGAAAACTTCCTTCAATGTCAGGAAAACGGCGATGAAAAACACCGTTCCCAAAATCCAGAAATTATCCGGCCGGAGAAAATAAAAAAAGAGGAGCGATAGGGCAATGAGGAAAGCGGTATTAAAAATGCCGTAAACCAAAAATCTCTCCTTGAAAAAAAGATTTATGAGCCCAAGAAGAACGAAAAATAAAGCGGCGAATACTGTGATAAGTCCGATTGGTCCGACAGGACCGATCGGACCCATAAACCCTATCGCCGCAAGCGCCAAAACCGGCAAAAGCCAGAAAGATATCCGGAAAAGCTTTTTTTCTTCGACTTCCCGGAAATAAATCGCGGCAAAAATAACGATAAGTCCCATAAGTCCGATAGGTCCTATAGGACTTAGAAAACCGACCGCCAAAACCGCGACGGCGGTTTCAAGCAGTAATTTCCACAGCGTCTTTTCGGTTGATAGAAACTTTAACACGCGAGCCGTCATTAACTTCGCCTCTTATTATTTTATCGGCAAGCCCGTCAACAATCGTTTTCTGAATCAGGCGCTTCAGCGGCCTTGCCCCGTAATCGGAGTCGAAACCTTCCCGGGCCAGGTATTCTTTGACTTTCGCCGCCACGGTTATGGTTATTCCTTTTTCTTTGAGTCTTTCTTCGACTTCATTAAGCTCCAAATCAACTATCTTCCTGATATCGGCTGGCTTTAGAGCGCCGAAAATCACGATTTCGTCGAGCCGGTTCAAAAATTCCGGCTTAAAAGTCCGCTTGAGGACGTCCATCGCTTTTTCCCGGAATTCTTCCTCACTTGAAGAAACTTCGTCTTCGTCCCCGCCGACTTTGAAACCCAAGGACGACATCTGCCGGAAGTACTCACTGCCCACGTTCGAGGTAAGGATTATCACGGCATTTTTGAAATTGACGGTCTTGCCCTTGCTGTCGGTCAATCGCCCGTTATCCAAGACCTGGAGGAGGATGTTAAAGACCTCCGGGTGGGCTTTTTCAATCTCGTCAAAAAGGACCAGGGAATAAGGCCGGTGGCGGATAATTTCGGTAAGCTGTCCTCCTTCTTCGTGGCCGACATAGCCCGGCGGCGAACCGATAAGGCGCGAGACGGTGTGGCGCTCCATGTATTCCGACATATCGATACGGACCAGCGCCTTTTCGTCGTTGAACATGAACTCCGCCAAAGCCCGGGCAAGCTCGGTTTTGCCTACTCCGGTCGGTCCCAAAAACATGAAAGAGCCGGCCGGTTTGCCTTCGTCGGCGAGACCCGCCCGCGACCGCCGGAGGGCGCGCGAAACGGCGGAAATCGCTTCTTCCTGGCCGACTACCCGGCGGGAGAGATCTTCTTCTATTCGGCTTAACTTTCTCATTTCCGACTCAAGCATTCTGGAAATCGGAATGCCGGTCCAGCGGGAAACCACCATCGCAATGTCTTCTTCATCAACCGATTCTTTGATGAACTTGCCGCCTTCGGCTTTAAAGTGTTTTTTTTCGAAAGATTTAAGTTCGCGCTGAGCCTGGGGAAGTTCGCCGTAAATAATTTCGGCTACCCGCTCCAGATCGCCGTCCCGTTCGGCGATTTCGGAGAAATGCCGGAGGTCGTCGACGGTTTTTCTCAAATTATGGATATTTTGAGCGGCGATTTTCTCGGCGTGCCAGTTCGCGGAAAGACCGTCGTTTTCTTCTTTCAGGTCTTTCAGCTTTTTGTCCACTTCCCTCAGACGCTCGAGATTCTTTTTCGATTTACCCTTCGAAAGCGCCGACTGTTCTATTTCGAACCGGGTGATTTCCCGGCGCAGTTTTTCGATCTGGCTGGGAACGCTGTCCGATTCAAGGCGCCGGGCGGAAGCCGCTTCGTCGATGAGGTCAACGGCCTTGTCCGGCAAAAACCGGTCGGTGATATAGCGGGCGCCGAGATTTACCGCCGCAACCAAGGCTTCGTCCGAAATTTTCAAACCGTGATGCATTTCGTATTTTTCCTTCAGCCCTCTCAAGATATTCACGCTGTCTTCGAGGCCCGGTTCCTCAACGAGAACAGGCTGGAAACGGCGCTCCAGAGCCGGGTCTTTCTCAACGTGTTTTTGATATTCCTTCAGGGTGGTTGCGCCGATCGCGTGGAGTTCGCCCCGGGCGAGGGCGGGTTTCAAAAGATTGGAAGCGTCAATCGCGCCTTCGGCGGCGCCCGCGCCCACAATCATATGGATTTCGTCGATGAAGAGGATTATCCGGCCAGCCGATTGCTGAACTTCCTTCAAGAACGCTTTTAGGCGGTCTTCGAATTCTCCCCGGAACTTGGTGCCGGCAATAAGCGACCCGAGGTCGAGCATTATCACTTCTTTTTCCTTCAAGGACTCCGGAATGTCGCCTGAGACAATCCGCTGAGCGAGACCTTCCACAATCGCGGTTTTGCCGACGCCGGGTTCGCCTATCAAAACCGGGTTGTTCTTGGTGCGCCGCGAAAGAATCTGGGTTACTCTCCGAAGCTCTTCTTCCCGGCCGACAACCGGGTCAAGTTTTCCCTCCTTGGCCCTGTCGGTTAAATTTACGGCGTATTTTTCGAGCACCTGAAACTTGCTCTCGGGAGTTTCGTCGGTAACGCGCACCGAGCCGCGAAGTTGGGCGAGCGTCCGGATAAGAACGTCGCGCCTTGCGCCGAAACGGGCAAGAATTTCCCGGGCGAGAGACGGCACTTCGTTCAAGGCGAGAACCAAATGTTCACAGGAAACGAATTCGTCCCGCTGGCGCATCGCAATGTCGGCGGCCTTGTCCAAAACTTTCATCAGTTCCTGGGAAAGGTAAAGCTGGCTCACGTTGCCGGAGGCGCTGAAAATCTTGGGCAGTTTTTGAAGCTCGCTCTCCAGTTCTTTTTCCAGTTCGGCCAAGTTGACGTTTGCTCGGACGAGCATCGGCCGAACGAGGGTGGTGTCATCGCCCAAAAGCGCGAAAAGAAGATGAACGGCCTTGAGCTCGCCGTGATTGTATTTCGAAATGAGCTCCTGGGCGGCCTGCAGCGCCTCTTGGGCTTTAATTGTGAAACGATGGAAATTGGGCATTGGTATTGGTTTTATATCAGAATTCGGGCCTTTCTTCAAGAATCGCGGATAAGGTCCGTTCTTCCTCTCCCCGTTTTATCTTAAGGGTAATTGTGTCACCAATATTGTACTTCTGAATGATGAAACCGAGCAGTTTCTCAAGAGAGAGTTTCTCACCGTTTATTTCCAGAATAAGGTCTTCCGCTTTAAGCCCGGCTTTTTCCGCCGGCGAGCCGGGCATCACCGCCGGACCGTCCCCGTTCCCCCGAAGACGGGTCCCTTCTTCCTCGGAAACGTAGCG
>CAZGRD010000015.1:10436-14679 GCA_964528065.1 uncultured Candidatus Saccharibacteria bacterium | reverse complement strand
TTAATAACGCCTCCACCATTGATACTGATATTTCTCCCATAAGCAGTTCTCAAGCGGTTGTGGTTTATCGTGATGTGGCTAATAGTAATCAGGGAACGGCGATGGTTCTCGGTATAAGCGGAACTACTGTGACTTCTAATACCGAATACATATTTAATAATACAATTGCGAGTTACCTCTCTTCTGTCATGCTGGACTCAATCCACGTAGCCATTGGTTACAAAGACAGTGATAATTATGCAAAAGCCATAGTTGGCACAATCAGCGGAACCGCAATAACCTTTGGCACAGAAGCAACTGTAAATGAAGCAGCCACCAATAGAACGCAATTAGCCTCACTGGGGAGTGGAAGATTCACAGTTTCGTATGATTCTACGTATGGCTACACAAGAGTGTTAGAGGCGGCTGGCGGGAGATTTGTCGGCGTGGCGAAAACATCTGGTAGTGCCGGTTCTTCGGTGGATGTTATAACTGGCGGTGTCGCCAATGTTTTCTCCGGCTTAACTGCCGGCAATATCTACTACGCATTGGCGAACGGAAGTCTCACAACAACCCAAAATACTTATCGTGTTGGTCTGGCTATTAGCACAACAGAAATACTATTGAGTGGCAACCGAGACAATTCTGCCCAGTTCTTCGGCGATATGATTTTTGCAAACGATTTGAGGATCACGGAAGATTGGGGAAATTCCGGTTTCGGCCGGGGCTTGATATTCAAGAATACTTTAGGGAGAGATATGCTGACGCTGTATGAAGGCGGCGACGCCAGGTTTACCGGCAGTATCTACTCTGCCGGGGATATCTCCGCCAACGGGTTCGTGACGGCCTCAAGCGTGAAGACCGACCGTGTGGATGCGGAGCGGATTACAACAGGCAAGCTTTGCGTGGACGACGTCTGCGTCACCCGCGACCAATTCCTTAAAATAGTAAAGCAAGCCGGCATCAACCCCTAATCTTACGACATCGCAAGACGTAAGATTGCCTACTCAAGCGTAAGTTTGCTTACACTTCCTAAGTCCATCTCTTTGAGCCACTTTAGAATGTCTCTCTTGTATTCTTCCGGGCTTCCGAAAAATTCCTGCAAAAACTCTCTTTGTGTTACCGACGGAAAATTCTCCTTGCCGATATAATCCAGATAACTGCTCCACCTGTATTTTTCTAGAAACCTCTCAATATTTACGACATTCGATGTCGTAAGTTCTCTTTCTCGCCATTTCGGCGCTATTAAATCAAGGGGATTGAGATGGATGTAATAGGGGAGGTGAATGAAGTGCGCTTCGTCTTTTATCAGAACGGATTTATATCTTCCTTGAAATAAGGCGCCGCTCCTTTTGTATTTAGCGTTGAAATATTTTGCATAACCCATGTTCAATTTCTTCATAAATTTCGACACCCCTTTTTCAACTTTGGGTGTCAAGAGAAGGTGATAGTGGTTGGGCATTAAGCAGAAAGCGAGAACGTTAACCAGCATCTTTCTAGGTTTCCGTTCAATCTTACGTCTTGCGATGTCGTTAGATTGGCGGAAACGATAAAAGGTTGTGTTAACCAGGTTTTCATCGTTGAATTCAAAGAGATCGTGAACGAACCGGAAGTAATCTTGTTTATCGAGGAATATTTTTCTTTTATCCACTCCTCTGTTTAGAGTATGGTACAACGTTTGCATGCTTTTAATTCTAGGTTAAATTTACGACATCGCAAGACGTAAGATTGGGGATAATACGTTCATTTAGGAAACAGTAATCTGATATAATTTAAGAACAAGAAAAGGTCGTGAGTAATACGCAATTAAAACCATGAGTAAAATAAATAAAATTCTTTTGGCGGTCGTTATTACAATCCTGGTCCTGATCGTAGCGGCACTCGTCGTTTGGAAGGTTGCGTTTAAGTCAGCGACTTATTCCGCCGTTTTTATGCGAACCGGCGACCTCTACTTCGGGGAGCTTATGCAGTTTCCTTCGTTCGGTCTGAAGAGTGTCTACACCCTTTCCGTCACCCAGGACGCTCAGAACCCGATAAGCATCCAGCGCTTCAAGAACGTTTTTTGGGGGCCGCAGGATTGGCTCAAGATTAACCGCGACGAGGTTGTTTGGATTACCGATCTTGACCCGCAAGGCCAGTTGGCACAGCTCATCAAGGCGAACCCCGACCTTCTGCCTACGGAGCAACCTCAAGTCCAACAGCAGTTACCGACTGATTCTACCGAAGAAGGACAATAAAAACTAAAAACTTCCCGAAGGGGAAGTTTTTAGTTTGTTTTGCTATTATTAGTACTAAGATGTCCTTTTTAAAGAACGGCCAAATCGCGCTCCCATTTATTTTATTGGTAAGCGGAATTATAGTTGAAATAACGATTGCCGGCTCTTTTGTCACTTATTTTTTGGCAACGAGCGGTCTGGGTGAGAAGCTCTCCCTGCGGGCTTCGGCGGCGGCTCATTCGGGCATCCGCGACGCGATGATAAAAATTTCGAGAGACAAAGACTACGCTTCGGCCCCGCAGAATTACGAACTTGACGTCGGTAACGATACGGCTTTAATTTCGGTCTCGCGGACATCCGACGACCCCCAAGATTCCTACATTTATACCGTTACCTCAACCGCTACCGCTTCAAGCCGCAAGAGAAAGCTCGAAGCGACGGTTATCGTAAGCCAAACAACTGGTTTTATCCAGCTTCAGTCGCTAAGCGAAGAACCCGTATCATAATATGCCTAAATTCTTAAAACTTTTCACGGATTTTCTGGAAAAACTGAGCTCGAAGCCGAAAATCGGCGGGCTTGTCGTTTCCGATGCGTCTATCCAGTATCTTTTTCTGGACGGGGAAACACCGAAATACTTTTTAGTGCGTCTGCCGCCGGGAGTAATGAAAGAAGGCAAGGTTGAAGCGCCCGACCAGTTTGTCATGTACCTGCGCGAGCTTCATCGGCTCGCAGCTGACAACGCGTCGCAGACGATAAAAGTCGTAGTGGCCCTGCCGCCCGCCGAAATTTACACCCAGAGTTTTAACGTTCCTAAAATAAGCGAAGAAAGGCTTGAAGAAGCCGCGCAGTTGAATCTCCAGATAATTTCCCCGATTGACGCCGGAAAAGCTTTCATAAGCTCGCAGGTGATAGGCGAGACCGAGGACCGGTACGACCTTCTCGGCGCTTTCATCGACAAGGACATCGTTTTGAAGATGAGGGGAGCGCTCGTTGCCGCCGGTTTTGAGCCGCTCATTTTTGAGTTTCCGTCCCTTGCTCTTACCCGGGTTGTTTATTCTTCTCTGAAACTCCAGCCCCAGCCGATTCTAATTCTGCAGGTATCGAGCGACGGGCTTGACCTTGCCATCATTCGCAACGGGGCGCTCTATTTCGAATATTTCCGTTCCTGGCGTTCAATCCAGGGCGAGGGACGGGAAATTACCCGGGCCGCTTTTGAATCGGCGGTCGCCCAGGAAGCGAAAAGAGTGATAGATTTTTCTCTTTCCCGTTTCAAGGAAAATTTGAATCAGGCGCTTGTTGTCGCGCCGGGTTTTGAGAACGAAATCACCGGCCTTTTGGGAACGAGTTTCGGTTTTCAGGCCGCTCCTCTCGTTTTGAAGTCCTACGGGCTTGCGCCAAACTGGTATGTGGCCCTCGGCGCGGCCTTGAGGGGGAAAAATTACAGCGGTACCGACAAAGAGATAAACCTGAGCGGTCTCACTTTAAAGGAGGTTTTTCGCGAGGAGCGCATTATGAGCTTCATCGGGCTGTGGCGGAATATAATCGCGGGCGCGGCGCTCATAATGCTTGTTGTTTTCGGCGGGAGTGCCGCGACACTCACGAGCCAATCAAAAACTGCCTCGGCCCGGCTCAATTCTTTTACCGCTCAGTTTTCCGGGGAAGAGCTTGCCGATTTGAAAGCGAAAGTTTCCGAGTTCAATGACTTGGTTGCCTCGGCGGCGCAGGCGAAAAAATCGGCCCGGCCGTGGCACGAAGTTTTGAGCCGTTTAAGAACGCTCGCGGACGAAAACAACGTAACCATAGACGGCTTCGGCGCGTCGGCAACCGGGGGGCTCAGCCTTTCCGGCCGGGCGCCTTCCACTTCGCAGGTTTTGAAGTTCAAAAATATTCTCGTTAAGGAAGAAGATTTTCTGAACGTTAATTTGCCTCTTGCCGGTATCACCACTCTCGAAGATAACTCGGTGGGCTTTAGCGTGAGTTTTGAACTTGCGGAATAATCTCCGCAAATACGCTCTCCAAAGTTTTTTTGTCTTTGGCGGAGATTTTT
>CAZGRD010000015.1:3392-10336 GCA_964528065.1 uncultured Candidatus Saccharibacteria bacterium | reverse complement strand
TAATCTCCGCAAATACGCTCTCCAAAGTTTTTTTGTCTTTGGCGGAGATTTTTCTGAGAACGAACTCTTCCGCTTTTTTTCGGCGTAAGCCGATAGGACCGACAGGTCTTATGCCGATACGGAGCCGCCAGAAATCCTTGGTGCCGAGCGTTCTAATCACCGATTCCGCTCCTTTGTGGCCCGCCGAACCGCGGCCGAAAGAAAACTTGAAACTGCCCAGATTCAAATCCGAATCGTCGTGAATGACAAGAAGCGCTTCGGGCCTCACGCCCTTCTTTCTTAGCATTTTCTTTACGAAGCCGCCTGATTCATTCATGAAACAATCTGTGTTTAGTGCTTGGTATTTGTTGTCCGGCAGTTTCTCTTCCAAAAAATCGACGAAAAGGCGGCCGGCGTTGTGATAAGTGTTGTTGTACTCCTTATCGGGGTTGCCGATGCCGATTACCAGCCTTATTTTTGCGGGGTTGAAATTGGGCTGCATTTTCTCTACAATTATCGCATATTTATGCGTAAAATTCTTTGGTCCTTTCTCGAGGTAACCGAAACGCTCGTAATAGCCGTGGTCGCCGTTTTCCTGGTGAGAAATTTCATCGCCCAGCCTTTCCTTGTTTCCGGTTCAAGCATGGAACCGAATTTTTCGGACGGCAACTACTTGCTTATCGACGAGCTTACTTACCAGTTTCGTGAGCCGGAGCGGGGCGAAGTCGTCGTTTTTCGTTATCCTCTTGACCGCCGGGCCTTTTACATCAAAAGAGTAATCGGCTTGCCGGGGGAACAGGTGGTTATCGAAAACGGCGAGGTCTCGATTATGAAAGACGGCAAAAAACTCGATTTGAACGAATCTTACCTTCCCGTTGATATTACCCGCGGCCGGTTCGACGTGACGCTCGGGAACAGTGAATATTTTGTGATGGGCGACAATAGGAACTTCAGTTTCGACTCCCGTAGCTGGGGTTCGCTCTCCGGAGAAGATATTATCGGGGTCGTGCGGCTCCGGCTCTGGCCGGTGAACGAAGTGATGGCATTTTCGGTGCCGAATTACTAAGGATTCGCATTATGGCTACGTCTAAAAATCCAAAAAAGAAACAGCTCTTTCAGTCGGTGAAGGGAATGCACGACATTTTGCCCAAAGACCATGATTGGTGGCAATTTTTATTTGAGACCGGTTGGTCGGTGGCCGAACTTCACGATTTCAATTTTATCGAGACGCCCGTTTTGGAAGAAGCCGCTCTTTTTGAAGCCGGCGTGGGAGCGGCAACCGACATCGTCGAGAAGGAAATGTACGTTTTCAAAACCAAGGGCGGAGAAAGAGTGGCTCTCCGGCCGGAAAACACAGCTTCCGTTATGCGTAGTTACCTGGAGCACCACCTCGGCTATTTTTCCTCGCCGCTCAAAGTTTTTTACTACGGACCGATGTTTCGGTACGAGCGGCCGCAAAAAGCCCGTTATCGCCAGCACCACCAGTGGGGTTTCGAGATTTTGGGAGACGGGGACGCGGTTTACGACGCCGAAATTATTCTTGCCGCTCTCGATTTCCTGAATTCGCTGGGACTCAAGGACTTAATCCTGAAAGTTAATACCATCGGTTGCCGCGTTTGCCGGCCGACTTATCGCACCAAGCTCAAGGATTATTACCGCCACCGCAAGTCGAAACTCTGTAAGGATTGCGAGAGGCGGTATGAAGACAATATTTTGCGTCTTCTGGATTGCAAAGAACCCGGATGTATTGAGCTTAAGAAAGAAGCGCCGATAATCCTGAACCACCTCTGCGCGAGCTGCAACAACCATTTTCGTTCCGTCCTTGAGCTCATTGAGGACAACGATATTCCTTACGAACCCGACCCTTATCTCGTCCGCGGCCTCGATTACTACAACAAAACCGTTTTTGAGATTTTCACGCCGCAGTTGCCGAGAGTGGCTGTTGCCGGCGGGGGACGCTACGATTACCTTTCGGAAATTTTGGGCGGCCGGCCGATGCCGGCGGTGGGTATCGTCGTAGGGCTCGAGCGGGCAATCGAAGCGATGCAGGCGTCCGGTCTTTTACCCCAGCTCAAAAAGAAAAAGAAGGTTTTCTTCATTGCCATCGGCGACGAAGCGAAAAAGGCCAGCTTGAAGTTCATAAGCCTTTTAAGGAGAGCGGGCATAAAAACTTTGGAGTCGCTCGGAAAAAAAACTCTAAAAGCCCAGCTTAAGTGCGCCGACAAACAGAGGGCCGAACTTTCGGTCATCGTCGGCCAGAAGGAAATATTCGAAGGCTCGGCTATCATCCGCGACATGAAAACCGGCGTTCAGGAAACGATAACAATAGATAAGCTGATTGAAAGCGTGAAAAAAAGTTTACGTTGATATGGAAAATTGCATTTTCTGCAGAATAGTAAACAAGGAAATTCCCGCCGACAATATTATTTATGAAGACGAATATTCTGTCGGTCTTTTGGATGTGAACCCTATCGCGCCGGGCCATTCGCTCGTTATCTCCAAAGTCCACGCCGAAAACATTATCGGCCTTCCGGACGGCAAAATCGGCGGTGTTTTTACGGCCGTAAAAAGAGTTTCGGAAATGCTCGGCAAGTCCCTTCAGCCCGACGGGTTTACTTATGGCGTAAACGACAGGATTGGACAAACGATAGGACATTTGCATATACTTATCATTCCGAGGTACAAGGGCGATGGCGGCGCATCTGTCCACCAAGTGGTTTCGAATCCGCCGAAAGAATCGCTCAAGGAAATAAAAGAAAAAATCTTGAAATATGGCAATTGACGTCAAAAGAAGAGAAAACGAGAATTCAAATTCTCTCCTTTTCCGTTTCCAAAAAAGGGTGAAACAAAGCGGAGTTATGAGAGAAGCGAGGAAGCGGCGGTTTCATTCGAGGAATGTCAACCGGATAAAGAGACGCACCTCCGCCATTTATCGCAATAACAAGGAGCTCGAAATAAGCCGCGAGCGAAAATATGGCCACGCTTAAGGACCGTTTAAACAAGGACTTAATCCAGGCCTTGAAAGCGAAAGAAGAAGTCAAATTAGCCACTTTGCGGCTTTTAAGCTCCGCTATCCACAACAAGGAGATTGACAAGCGGGCGAAAACTAATGGCGACGATGTCTTAACCGATGAAGAAACGCTCGGCGTTTTGAAAAACGAAGCCAAAAAAAGGAAGGAGGCGGTGGAACTTTACGACAAAGGCGGCCGGGCCGACTTGTCGGCGAGGGAAAAAGGAGAGCTTGAAATCATTGAAGAGTATTTGCCGGCGGAAATGACCGACGAAGAACTCGGAAAAATCGTCGACGAGGTGTTTTTAGAAGTTTTGCCTTCGGGGCCGGCCGATTTCGGCAAGCTCATGGGGGCGGCGATGAAAAAAACGGCCGGCCGGGCGAGCGGCGACCGGGTGAAAGAAGCCATTGAACGAAAGCTTACGTGATCAGGGTTATTGTAAGAAGTAAGTACAGGAAGTACGAAAAACTTGAAAAAGAGGTGAGGAAGGCGGCCCGGGCCGCCTTGGGGTTTTTAGGGAAGGACAACGTTTCGGTTGAGGTCAATTTGGTCGGCAACGGGGAAATAAAGAACCTGAACCGCAAGTTCCGCAAAAAAAACAAAGTTGCGAACGTCTTGTCTTTTTCCGAACCGACCGGATTTCCTCATCCGGAATCCCGGCTCTGCCTTTTGGGCGAAATTTACCTTGCCCCCGACCGGGTGCGGGCGGAGGGAGAGGAACTCGGCCGGCTCGCCGTTCACGGCGTTCTCCATCTTTTGGGCTTTTCACACTCCCGCGAAGGTGATAAGATGAAGATGGAAAAACTGGAGGAAAAAATAAATGGCTAGGATTGTTACCAGCTTGGACATAGGTTCGGCCCAGATAAAGTGCGTTGTGGCCGAAGAAAAAAGGGACGGCACCCTTTCGGTGCTTGCCGCCGTAAAACGCCCGTCAGTCGGCCTCCGCCGGGCAATGCTTGTCGACGTTGAAGACGCGACGAGAATTTTCCGGGAGATGGCCGTTGACCTTCAAAAAATTTCAAAGCGCGCGACCCAAGATGTTTTCGTTAACGTGAACGGCGAACACATCAAGCCCCGCCCTTCGCGGGGCGTTGTCGTTGTTTCCCGGGCCGACCAGGAAATTCAGGAAGACGATATTGAACGGGCGCTCGTAAGTTCGAAAGCGATTCGCCTTACCCCTAATTACCTTATTCTCCACAACATTGCCCGCGAATTCATCGTTGATGACGTGGGAGATATCCAGAACCCGCTTGGCATGACCGGCAACCGGCTTGAAGCTTCAACGCTCGTTATCGAAGCTTTTGCGCCCCAAGTTAACCTTCTCGTGAAGACCTTGGAGCGGGTGGGGATGAAAGTCGGCGGCTTGATTTATAATCCTCTCGCCGCCGCCCGCGCCGTTATTTCCAAAAAACAGAAGGATTTGGGGGCGCTTCTCGTCGATTTCGGCTTCGGCTCGACTTCGATTGCGGTTTTTGAAGAAAACAAAGTGCTTCACGCGAAAACCCTGCCTGTCGGCGTGGGCCACGTTACGAATGACATCGCCATCGGTCTTAAAACTTCGGTTGAAGCCGCCGAGAAAATAAAACTGACTTACGGTTTCGCCATAGCGAAGGAAATTTCCCGGCGCGATTCCGTCGACCTCGCCGAATTCGACCGTTCCAATTCGGGCGAAATCTCCAAAAGGTTTATTTCCGAAATCATCGAAATCCGGCTTGCGGAAATTTTGGACCTCGTGAATAATGAACTGAAGTCCGTCGGCCGTTACGGCGAACTCCCCGGCGGCGCGGTCATAACCGGCGGCGGCGTGAAGCTCGGCGGGATGGCCGAGCTCGCGAGAAAAGAGTTGAAACTGCCGGTTCAGGTCGGTTTTCCGGATTTGAGCGGGTTTGAAGTTTTGAATCCGGCTCACGAGGAATTGCTGGACGACCCGGAGTTTGCAACCGCGGTTGGGCTGATTCTCTGGTCGCAGGACGAAAATCACAGAGAGAGCGGCGGAACCGGATTTAAAAAGTTTTTCCGCAATTTAATGCCTTAAGCTTATGTCGAGAAGAAACAAGAGAAGGAATAGAAACAGAAGAAAGCCGGTTTCGGTAAGACCGAATCCGGTGGTTTCGAAAAAGAAATCCGGCGTCACCCGCATTAAAGTCATCGGTGTCGGCGGCGGCGGCGGCAACGCCGTATCCCGGATGATGGAAAACGCGAAACTGCGCGGCGTCGAATTTTTAGCGATAAACACCGATGCCCAGGATTTGAATCATACTTCGGCTCATCACAAAATTTACATCGGCAAGGCCTTGACCCGCGGTTTGGGAGCGGGGATGAACCCGGAAATAGGCAAGCAGGCGGCGGAAGAAAACCGTTCGGAAATTATGGAAGCGCTCGATGAGACCGACATTGTTTTCGTCACCGCCGGTTTCGGCGGCGGCACGGGCACCGGGGCGGCGCCGATAATTTCCGAAATTGCCCGGGAAAAAGGAGTTTTGACCATCGCCATCGTTACCAAGCCATTTTCTTTTGAAGGTTCCGAGCGGGCGCGGATTGCCCAAGAAGGTCTTTCGAATATCCGGGACAAAGTTGACGCGCTGGTTGTCATCCCCAACGACAGGATTTTTACGCTCATAAACAAAGACACTTCGGTCGCCAAGGCTTTCGGTTTTGTTGACTCGATTCTTGAGCAGGCCGTAAAAGCGGTAGCCGAGATTGTAAACGCTCCCGGTATCATCAATGTCGATTTTGCCGACATCAAAGCGACTGTGAAAGACGCCGGCCCGGCTCTTATCGGCATCGGCATCGCCTCGGGCGCTGACCGGAGCATGAAAGCGGTGGAAAACGCCATAAATTCGCCCCTTCTTGAGACGCCCGTTGACGGCGCAAAAAGGGTTCTTTTTGCCGTTGCCGGCGGCCGCGACATAAAAATGTCCGAGATTAACGATGCGGCCAAAGCCATCGTTTCCAATCTTGACGCGAATGCCAAAATCATTTTCGGCGCCTATTACGACCGCACCCTGAAAGACAAGAGTTTGAAAGTGACTGTCATCGCCGCCGGTTTTAACGGATTGCTTGGTGGCAGCCGGCTCGGCCGCGAACTGCCGTCGCTCTTCATGTCCCACGAGCCGAAAGCCGCCGTTATCGAAGACAAGAATAAAGATGAAGAAGTTTCGGAAGAAGAAGCGAAACAGGAAAAAGGGGATAAGAAGAAGAAATCTGTCACGGACAAATCCGAATGGGACATCCCCGCCTTTTTGCGCAAAAAGAAGAGGTAGTAAAAAAAGAAGCGATTATAGAAATAAGAGATAAAAGATAATTTGCAAAAAATCGACCTTGCCTCAAAATCGGTCCATATGGACCAATCTTGAGGCAAATTAAAATAAGCTAAAATAAACTTATGGCAAAAACTTCAAGAGATGCTCACCGCCACATTAGGGAATTGAGCGAATTTTTTTCCGACGTTGGGGTGGCGACCGAAAAACTGGTTGACGAATTCATTCGGGATTATAAAGACAAGAAACATCTAAAGCAATCCTTTAAGAGAATGATAGACCAAGGTTTGGTTGTTAAACGAGATGAAAAATTTGTGGTTTCCGAAAAAGGGAAACTTTTTTTCAGAAAGCATTTTCCTAATAGTAGAAAAGTCAAAAAAGCTTGGGACGGAAAATGGTATTTTGTAATGTTTGATGTGCCGGTGAAATTTGACCGCAAACGCCGTATATTGCGGAGCCTTTTAAGGGAATATATGTTTTATCCTCTTCAAAAAAGCGTGTGGGTCAGTCCGCAGCAGCTGGCGGATGATTTTTGGAAAAGGATTGTGAAAAATGACTTGGACAAATATTGCAAAATTTTGAGCACGAATATCCTGGAAGGCGACGAGGAACTCAAGGAGTATTTTAAGCATTTTGTTGATTTCTGATTCTTAATTTCTGATTTTTGCCTTGCCTCAAAATCGGTCCATATGGA
>CAZGRD010000015.1:0-3292 GCA_964528065.1 uncultured Candidatus Saccharibacteria bacterium | reverse complement strand
ATTTCTGATTCTTAATTTCTGATTTTTGCCTTGCCTCAAAATCGGTCCATATGGACCGATTTTGAGGCAAGTTAGGGTGGGGATAAGTGCGGGTTGTTCGGGCGGGCGGGTGTTCTAAAATTAAGTCAATAAAGAACACCTCCGGTTTCGGGTCCAGGTTTTAAAACTATGGACGAAGAAAAAATGGGCTTGCCTCCGGAGGGGCACTTTCGGGGCGGTCGGAAAAAAGTCTTTTGGATTGTTATTGGCGCCTTTTTGGCGCTTTTTGTTTTGGTTGTTGGACTTGTCGCCTGGCGGGCATTTGATACCTGGCGCGGCAGGGAGAGCGTTGAATTGCTTTATGAGGGTTTGAAGCGAGGGCAGGAGGAGCTTTATCAGCGGCAGATGGCCGATACGTATGGTGGTAGGACACCGCAGGAGACGTTGCGGATGTATATTGAAGCGGTTGAAGCGGGAGATTATGAACTGGCGAGTAGGTACTTCATTGAAGAGAACAGAGAGAAAGAATTGCGGAGTTTCGATAATGCAATTGAAGAAGATATTAAAAATTATTTAGGTCCATTAAAAATTATTCTTGAAAGAGAGGAAGGCGAATACTCATTAGACGAAAAATATTTTAGTTTTAATGGTTCGATTTTAATTAGCTTAGTTCTTTATCCAAACGGGATCTGGAAAATCGTAGAAATATAGTACCCAGCTTTTATGTTCAAGAAACTTTTAGTTTGTTTCTTGGTTTTGGTCACGGTCGGTTTTTATGTGACCAAAGTTTTTGCTTATAGTCCGGACACGACTCATGCCGCTCTGACCCAAGAAATAGTTGAGTTTTATAATTTACTTTACCCCGATAGAAAACTTTCTCAAGAAGAAACCGAGTGGCTTATTCAAGGGAGCAAAGACGAAGATAGAGACATAAGAGCCATAAACCACTTTTACGACCCGATTCGCAAAATTGGTTGGACGGGAGAAGGCGTCGGTCAGTTTTCTGCGAGTGAAGTAAAGGGATTTACGTCCGCCCTCGTGGCGCCGGAAGGCGCGGACGTGGTGTCCGCCGTCCAGTGGGCAAACGACGGCAATCTCCAGAGCCAGTATTACAGCCGTTACGGTGGAGATAGGACCTGGACGCAGGCGCTTGAATATTTATACGGAGGGAATAAGGAAGAAGCGTATTATACGTTGGGTCATATTCTTCATTTAGTGGAAGATATGGCTGTGCCGGCTCATACCAGAAACGACCCGCACCCACCGGGAGGGGAGAAATTTGAGTCGCCTTACGAATCTTACGCCGACCAAAAATGGAACAGAAGCACTATTAATAGGCTGGATATTCCGAATAAACTGATTAATGAAAGCGTAGCACTGCCATCAGCTTCTTCGGTTGAGGACTACCTTCGCTTAATAGCTTCATATTCAAATAAATATTTCTTTTCAAAAGATACAATTAACGACCCGGCCTACGAATTAAAGGTAGATGAGAATAATTGTGATAATGACTTTTGTTACGGCACGGACGAGAAAGGAAAAGAATTTCCTTTAGTTAAATCTAAAAATGTAAAAGATGGTTTAAAGTATAAGACAATTTATCTGATTGAGTATAGCGATCGGTATATTTTCGACGCCTACTTTTCTCGGCTTGCTGAAAAGTCCGTTCTCTACGGGGCTGCGGTGATAGGCCGTTTTTATGACGATGCTGAAGATTTTCTGCCGTCGCGAGTGACTAGATTCAACGAGAAATCTTTACTGGGGAAAACCATTGGAGGCAGATTTTCTTTTGTAGGGGAAATTTCCCTATTCAAAAATAAGTTTTTGTCTTTCTTTGCAAACATAGGAGATAGCATCGCGGGTATTTTTTCCGGGTCACCGGAAGTTGGGGTTGTGGAGTTACCAGCTGGAACTGGCGTTCGGGAAAAGCAGGAAATCAAAGAAACTAAACCCCTCGCACCTTCGGATGAAATCACCGCGGCTGAAATGAAAAATCGATTGGATGATGAATATGACCGGGCAACCGAATTAACTGAACAAGCGCAGAAAAGAGATGGTAAAGAGATGGAAGAAACAACAATTGAAGAAGAGGAATCTGAAGAAATTGCATTTCCTCTTGTTGCAACTTCAACGGTTCAAGAACAAAACCAGTCCGTTCCCGATAAGGTTTGCGCTTTTAGCAACAACACGATAGGTCCAATAAGTCCAATAGGACCAATAATTATCAATGAAGTAGCTTGGATGGGAACGGCGGACAGCGCGAACAGCGAATGGATTGAGCTCAAAAATATATCGACGTCGGACGTCGATATATTTGGTTGGCAGATTTTAGACAAAGCCGAGCAGATAAAAGTGATTTTTGATAGCGGCACAAAAATCTTAGCCAACGGATTTTATCTTCTTGAAAGGACAAGCGATAACGCCTTACCTAGCGTGACAGCCGATAAGATTTATGTTGGGGCATTAGGCAATACCGAAGAAGGTTTACGTCTCTTTGACTCCGAATGCAAGTTAGTTGACGAGGTAATTGCGAATCCGGATTGGCCGGCTGGCAGTAACTCGTCGAAAGGTACCATGGAGAGAAAAGGCGATTTAACTTGGCAGTCGAGCGCATTTTCGGGGGGAACGCCAAAAAATGAAAATTCAGTTCCAGCATCAATTGTGAGTGGGGGCGGTAGCTCGAGCGGCGGTTATGGCAGCAGTGAAACAGTTGATGACGAAACTTCAACTTCTTCAACTTCGACAGCAAGCGCGGTTTATCATGTTTTAATAAGCGAAATCCAAGTTGAGGGAGGGGATGCGGGCGATGAATTTGTGGAGCTTTATAATCCTATGACTAGTGCGGTTGATATGTCGGGGTGGTCAATCCAGTATGTGAGTGGTGTAGCGGAGGTTTCCACTTCAACCGTTTCCAAGAAGAATTTCTTGGCAACGAGCACAATAGAGGGTCAGAGATTTTTCCTTATAGCCCGGAATACCGATGCGGTTAGTGCAGATGGTTATGTCGGTTCGGTTACAGCTGACATTGGCCACCGGACTTTTAGTTTGTCGGGCGCAAGTACGGGAGCAAAAATTTTTCTGGTTTCCGACCAGGAAGCGATTGAAGGTGCAAACGATCCAGACATCGTTGATTCCATTAATTATTCTTTTTCGGTACCGGAAGCCAACCAGGGGTTAGAGAGAAAATATTTTAAGGAAGGCGTTTGTGCTTTAGCTCAGGGCGTCGGCGAGTTTTTAGGCAACGGTTGTGACACGGGCAGTAATGATGACTTTGAAATTCGTGCCGTTTCCAAACCGCAGAGTTCGGTGAGTT
>CAZGRD010000014.1:8363-14922 GCA_964528065.1 uncultured Candidatus Saccharibacteria bacterium | reverse complement strand
CTTTTCCGGCTCTACTTTCTAATGCCGGATGTCGTTTTTTCCAAAGGCGGAACGGGTGCCCTGCCGGTAGTGCTCGCCGCCAGATTTTATTTCATCCCGGTCGTCATCCACGATTCCGATTCCATCCCTGGTCTCGTAAACAGAGTTTCGTCCCGTTTCGCCAAAAAGATTTTCATTGCTTTCAGAACGGCGGCGAATTATTTCCCCGGCAAAGAGGTAGAGCTTTTAGGAAACCCGATTCGGACCAGTCTCATCGTAAACCGCCCGCCGAATACGGAGGTGGCAAAAACCCGAATCGGACTGAAATCGGAAGAGCCGCTGGTCGCTTTCCTGGGTGGTTCCCAAGGCGCGGTGCCCATTAATGATTTTGTGTTCAATAATTTCGAAAAGTTGATTTCTTTTACCCGGATTTTTCATCAGGTCGGGACAATAAATCTAAATGAAGCCGAACGTCTCCGGAATATGAATGAACGCTACCGGTATGGTGGGATTATCGACGCCGAACAAATGAAAGCGGTCCTTGCCGCCGCCGACGTTGTCGTCTCCCGTGCCGGTTCAGCGGCTATTTTTGAAATCGCTTCTTTCGGCAAACCCTCAATTCTCATTCCCTTGCCGGAGGCGGCAAGCGACCACCAGAGGCTGAACGCCTACGAATATGCCCGGAACGGGGCGGCAATCGTAATCGAACAGAATAATTTGAGTTTGGGAATCATAAAACTTGAAATCGAAAAGATTCTCAACAATCCGGCGGTGAGGGAAGAAATGTCCCGGGCCGCTCAAGGTTTCGCGAAGCCCGAAGCGGCCGAGGCGATTGCCAAGCGCATTTTGGCCCTTATTTAGCAGAGAGGGCGTTTTTCGTGTTAAAATAAGGAGATGGAAGCTTCACGCCCGATAAGGGTCAGGTTTGCGCCCTCGCCGACGGGTCCGCTCCATTTGGGCAATGCCCGGGCGGCGCTTTTTAACTGGCTTTTTGCCAAACACGAAGGCGGCAAATTTCTTCTTCGCATTGAGGATACCGACAAGGAACGCTCGAAAAAAGAATTCGAAAAAGATATTCTGGACGGTCTTGCCTGGCTCGGGCTTAAACCCGACGAAAAACCGGTTCGTCAGAGCGAGCGCCTGGAAATTTATGCCGAAAATTTGGAGAAACTTTTGAACGAGAAAAAAGCTTATTGGTGTTTTTGCAAGCCGGAAGAGCTGGAAATGGAACGGCAATCGCAGTTGAGCCTGGGTTACGCGCCGAAGTACGGCGGCCGCTGCCGCAATATTTCGAAAGAGGAAGCGGACGAAAGAATAAAAAAAGGCGAGAAGGGCGTGATTCGCATCGTGATGCCGGAGAAGAGAGTTTCTTTTCACGACGGCGTAAAAGGCAAAATCGAATTCGATATGGCGCTAGTCGGCGACGTTATCATCGCCAAAGGTTTGCGGGAGCCGCTTTATAATTTTGCCGCCGCCGTCGATGACGTTTTTATGAACATCAGCCACGTGATAAGAGGCGAAGATCATGTTTCGAACACACCCAAGCAAATCGTGATTCAGGAAGCGCTGGGGCTTGCGGGTCCGCGGTTCGCTCATCTGCCGCTTATTTTGGGCAAGGGCCGGCGGAAACTTTCCAAGCGGAAGCTGGAAACGTCGTTGAACGACTACAGGAAGGAGGGGTATCTTGCGGAAGCGATGCTGAACTTCCTTGTGCTTTTGGGCTGGCATCCCAAGGAGGACAGGGAGACGATAAACCGGGAAGATATGGTAAAAGAGTTTACGCTGGAACGGGTGCAGAAAGGCGGCGCGGTTTTCAGCGAGGAAAAGCTGGGTTGGTTAAACTCCCGTTATTTGAAACAACTGAAGCCGGAAGAAATTATTGGAAAACTGAAACCGTTCGTGCCGGGTTCCTGGATTGCGAAAAAGAAAATGTTCCTGAAAGCGGTGGAAACCGAAAGGGAGCGGATGAAAACTTTTCGGGATTTCAGAGGACTGGCGGCATTCTTTTTCGAATTGCCGGAATACGAGGCGAAACTTTTGATTTGGAAAGAAACGCCGAGCGAAAAAATATCGGATAATCTGAAAAAAGTGCGGGATATAGTCAAAGCCGGTAAAGGCGATTACAACAACGAAATCCTTGCGCTCGCCGAACGCGAGGGAAGAGGAGAGGTTTTGTGGCCCCTGCGGGCGGCTTTATCGGGCCAAACAGCCAGTCCCGGCCCGCTGGAAATACTGGATGTGTTGGGCAAAACGGAGAGTTTGAAAAGAATCAATTGGGCGATAAAGAAGCTGGAATCATGAGCAAAGAAACGGAAATCGAAATACAGGCGAAGCTTGAAAACAGCAAGCCGCTTTTGGAATTTTTGGAGAAAGAAGGAAAATTCGAGTCGGAAAACCGTCAGTCGGACGAATATTTCACGCCCCCTCACCGGGATTTTCTTGCCCCGCGGCCGATTGAAGAATGGTTCCGGCTCCGCGATTCAAACGGCAAGTTTTCGGTGAACTATAAGAAATGGCATTTCGATAAAGAGGGGAGAGGGCTTTATGCCGACGAGTATGAAACGAAGATTGAAAATATCCAAATGATGCGAAAAGTTTTGGAGAGCTTGAATTTCAAATCCATTATCGTTGTAGATAAGAAAAGAAAAATCTGGAAATACAAAGATTACGAAATATCGATGGACTCGGTGAAGAACCTGGGCGACTTCGTGGAAATCGAATATTACGGCGAGCGGGACCACGCCGACCATAAAGAAATAATGGATGGGATGATAGCGTTTCTCAAAAATTTGGGTTGCGGGACGCTCGAAGTGAACCACGCCGGCTATCCCGCGCTTTTACTCGGTCGTTGCGAGAGGATAGATAAAATATGAACGCTGAAACTAAAATTTGTAAACAATGCGGAGGTCGGTTTGAGATAACGGCTGACGAGAAAGCACTCTATGAAAAGATTGGCATTCCGGTTCCCGGAGAGTGTTTCAAATGCAGAATGCAGCATTTATTTGCCTTTTGGATGTTTGGGAAGTTCAGAAAAGGGAAGTCAAGTTTGAGCGGTAAGGATTTAATCACCATATTGCCGGAAAAAACGAGGTATCCGGTCTACACTTCTCACGAATGGTTCTCCGACGAGTGGGATCCAATGGATTATGGTCAGAAATATGATTCCAACCGCTCCTTTTTTAAACAGTTTAAGGAATTGCAAGAGCGGGTTCCCAGACCGCATCAAACCGGCAAAAATAACCTTAGCTGCGATTGGTGTGATGATGTGTGGGATTCTAAAAACTGTTATCTGACACGGGCTATAATAGGTTGCGAAAACTTAAGTTACAGTTACCGTAACGTCAACGTTAAGGATTCCTTTGATGTCACTTACTGTTATAACACCGATAAATCGTACGACATCACCTTTTGCTTTAATTGCCATAAATTAAAGTATTCATTGAACTCAAGGGACTGCCTGAACAGTTCATTTTTATTCGACTGTCGGAATGTCCAGGATAGTTTTATGTGTTGGAATTTAAGAAACAGGCAGTATTACTTTTTTAATGAACCGTATTCGAAAGACGAATATTTGAAAAAAATTAAGGCTTTCAATTTGGGCTCCAGAAAAATAATTGAAGAGCTCAAAACCAAATTTAATGAAATTATTCGGGATAAGGCCGTGCACAGAGCCAATTTTAATGTGCGGTCTGAAAATTCGATAGGTAATTACCTCACTAATTGCAATAGATGCCATAACCTTTTTCATTGGGAAGATTCTGAAAACTGTTACAACTCCATGCGGGGATTCAAAACGAAAAACTGCATTGATTTAGCTGGTTCAGGAGAAGCGGAACTGTGCGGCATGGGAGCGATGGTGTTTATCGGCGGATACAAAACTAATTTCTCGTCGTGGACGAATTCGTGCACTGATTCCGAATATCTCGATTCATGCATGGAATGCAGGGAGTGTTTCGGTTGTGTTGGTGTTCGCAAGAAAAAAAACTGCATTTTAAACAAGCAATACTCGGAAGAAGAGTACAAGAGGTTAAAAGCGCAAATTATTGAGGATATGAAGCTCGGTGGGGAGTACGGAGAGTTTTTCCCTTACAGTCTTGCTTACGGCGGTTACAATCTTACGACCGCGCAGATATATTTTCCAAAAACAAAGGAAACGGTTATTTCCATGGGAGGAACATGGGACGAGGCGGAGGACAAGACGGCGGACGGTATTTCCCCGGAAAAATTACCGGATGATATTGCTGATGTTGAAAACGGGATTACCGGTCAAGCGCTTATTTGTCCCAAGACCGGCTATCGTTTTAATATCGCTTCTCACGAACTAAGTTTCTACAAGGAAATGAATATCCCGTTACCGAGGCTCCATCCTGATTATCGGAATATTGAACGATTCAAATTACTTACGGTGATTGATGCGTACCCTTATAAATGCACGTTTTGCGGCGCGGACGTAGGAGCGTATTATCTGCCGGAATGGGGATACAAAAGAATTGCCTGTATTAAGTGTTACCAAAAAGAAATAGCATGAATCCCGAAACGAGACAATGCCAAAACTGTAAAAAGGATTTTGTAATAGAATCCGAAGATTTTAATTTCTACAAGAAAATAAATGTTCCGCCGCCGACTTGGTGTCCGGAGTGTCGGCTTCAACGACGTCTCGCACAAAGGAACGAGCGCAATCTTTACAAACGTCCCTGCGATCTTTGTAAAAAAGACATTATCACAATATATTCGCCCGATAAGTCGTTTAAGAGCTATTGCCCGGATTGCTACTACTCAGACAGATGGGACCCCTTAAAATACGGCCGGGATTATGACTTTTCAAGACCTTTTTTTGAGCAGTGGAAAGAACTGCAAAGGGACGTTCCTCACTTGTCGCTTTTCCAGCAAAACTCGGTCAATAGTCCCTGGATCAACTACGAACTTGACGATAAGAATTGCTATTTGAACTTCGGCGGACACATCAACGAAGACTGCGCCTACAACCAATATCTTCTAAAAAGCAAGGATTGTTTCGATAATTTCTGGCACCTGAACGGCCAGTTTGCTTATGAAACGATTTTAAGCGAGAGGGGGTACAAAATTTTCAATTCGATTTTCTGCTATGACTGCCGCGATACTTATTTTTCCTTCGATTGCCGGGGTTGTAGCAACATTTTTGGCTGCTCCGGCTTGAGGCACAAACAGTATCACATTTTCAACAAACCGGTCTCAAAAGAGAACTTTGAAAAGTTTATGAGAGAAAACCGTCTCGGTTCTTATGAGAACTTCAAAAAGCTCAAAAAGCAGGCGGAGAATTTTTGGAAAACTCAGCCTCAACGAACGACCTTCGTTGAAAAATCGGTGAATGTAACCGGAAATCAAATCAAGGAATCGAAAAACTGCAAGGAATGCTGGAATGTGGAAAAGACAGAAGATTCGAAATACATGTTTTTCGCTCTGGAAATAAAAAATGGGATGGATGTTACGTCGGTCTGGTGGGCCGAACTCGCTTATGAGTTTTTGGCCGGTTCCGATAGGCTTTCCAATATTCGCTTTTCCACGAGCATTATCCGGGACTCTGTGAACATCGAATATTCCCACTTAATAATAAACTGCAACAACTGTTTTGGTTGTATCGACTTAAGGAACAAAAACTTTTGTATCCTAAACAAGCAGTATTCCAAGGAAGAATACGAAAAATTGAGGGGAGAGATAATAAAGCACATGAATAAGATGCCCTATACGGACAGAAACGACAGGGTTTACGAATATGGCGAGTTTTTCCCGTATGAGTTCTCTCCTTACGGTTACAACGAAACAGTTGCTTACGAATATTTCCCGCTCACGAAAGAAGAAGCGACAAAACGAGGATTTAATTGGAATGATTATGAGGCGGATAAGAAATATGAATTTTCCGAATATAAAATCCCCGACGATATCCGGGATGTCAAAGACGACATTCTTGAAAAAGTGTTAAAAAGCGAGATATCGGACAAGGCTTACCGTATTATTCCGATGGAATTATCGTTTTACAGAAGAATGGGATTGCCGATTCCGCGGCAGACACCATTCGAAAGACACCATCTACGGCTGAAATTTATCGCGGACCACTTAAAACTCCACGGGCGCAATTGTGGAAAGTGCGGCGCGCCAATTGACAGCGTCTATACCGAGAATGAATTTCCGACGGTTTATTGTGAAAAATGTTATCTTAAAGAAATAATATGACTTTAATCCGTAATTCATTATCAATAATTATTCTTGCGAGCTTTATTTTTGCCGGGCCGGTTTTTGCCCAAGAAGCAGCAGAAGAGGGGAGCGATAGCGCCGCTTCCGAGGCGGAAAATTTGCGGCAGGAAATTGACAGCAAGAACGCCGAGCTTCAGAAAATTCTGGAAGAGCGGGAACAAATTGTCCGCCAACTCGAAGAAACCGGCGAACAAAAAGGCACTCTCCAGAAAGAACTGAGAAATATTGACGCCACCATAAATCAGCTCAACTTGTCAATCAAAGCGAACAGGTTGATGTTGGAAAAACTCGAACTCGAAATCAAGTCGTTGGGAGGGGAAATAACGAATACCGAAAAGTTGATCGAGAA
>CAZGRD010000014.1:0-8263 GCA_964528065.1 uncultured Candidatus Saccharibacteria bacterium | reverse complement strand
GAGAGAGCCAATCTGATAAACCGCCAGGATATCGTAAGCGACCAGAAATCGGTAAAAACCACCGTTCTTACCCAAACAAAGAATCAGGAAAAAGTTTATGAAGAGCAGATTGCCGAGCTCGACGAAAGGCAGGCGGAAATAAGCGCCGTCATTGAAGAAATTGAAGACAAATTGAGAGCGGCCTTCGACCCGAGTTTATTGCCTTTAAAACGGCCGGGAGTGCTTGGCTTTCCGGTAGAAAACCCTTATATCACCCAACTTTACGGTAAAACGGCAGCGGCTCAAAAACTTTACAAATCGAAAACCCATACCGGCGTTGATTTCAGAGCAAGCGTCGGTACGCCGGTTTTTTCCGTTCACGACGGCAGGGTAGTGGCGGTTGATAACAATGACCAGGGGACTTCCAGATGGTCCCGCTATCAATACGGTTTGCACATCATAATAGAACACGAAAATAATCTGAGCAGTCTTTATGCTCATCTTTCGAAAACAACAGTCAAAAAGGGCGACGTAGTAAAGCAGGGTGATTTAATCGGCTATTCGGGCAATACCGGTTATTCTACGGCGCCTCATCTCCACTTTGGCGTTTATTGGGCGCCCAGTATACAATACAAGAAGATAGCGCCGGCGGCCGGTCTGGTACCGGTCGGCGTTACTATCGACCCGATGGATTATTTGCCCAAAACAAGTGCGGTTTCGGCTAATGCAAGATGATTAGAAGAATTTTATTAATCTTAATAGTTATCGCGGTCCTGGCTGTGGCGATGGATAAACTGGGAACGGGAGGAACCATCCCGGAGGAGGTTTGGACCAATATTAAGGACATTTGGAACGGGATTAACGACTGGCTGGATTCGGTTGCCGGAATAAGTTTCCGGGAGATTATCGTAAGCATCGTAGACATTTTCGTCGCGATATTCCAGGCGTTCATAGATGTCATTAAGTGGCTGGTCGGGAAGATTTAATAGACGCTACCTTTTGTAGACGGATATTCATCTGTTACAAAAGGTATAATGTGCGTCAGTAGAGATTCTGAAAATATGGCTAAAAACACTACTTCCCTGTCTAAAAGAGCTGTTCACTTTATAGGCGTAGGCGGAATCGGTATGAGCGCTCTGGCGCGCTGGTTTCTCGCTCAAAAATGGGCTGTTTCGGGCTCTGATATAACCCCGAGCAGTTTGACCCGAAAGCTTCAAAAGGAGGGCGTAAAAGTCAAAACAGGCCATAAAAAGGCCCATATTAGCTCTAAAACAGGTCTTGTAGTTTATAATCAGGCTATTCCGGTTTCAAACCCCGAGCTAAGGGCGGCAAAGCGGTTTGGGATACCCCTTTTAACCTATCCGGAAGCCTTGGGAGGACTCTCCCGGGCGTATAAGACGATTGCCGTCGCCGGTGCCCACGGCAAGAGTACTACCACCGCTCTTCTTTCGCTGGTTTTGACGAGAGCCGGCTTTGATCCGACGGTAATTTTGGGAACGATTCTTCGTGAGTTCGGCGGAAAAAATTTTCGGGCGGGGAAGAGCAAGTATCTGGTAATCGAAGCCGACGAATGGGAAGCGTCTTTTTTAAACTACTCCCCTGCTTACGCCATCATTACGAACATCGACAAAGAGCACTTGGACTTCTATAAAAACTATTCGAACGTCAAAAAAACTTTTCTCAAATTCATTTCGAACATCCGGGAAGGCGGCGCCCTTGTGGCGAACAAAGACGACAAAAATCTTTTTGCCTTGCGGAGGCAAATTCAAAAAATCGCGAGGCGCGGAAGTTTCAAAGTGATTTGGTACGGTGGTGGTATACTTAAGTATACCACCCCCATCCGTCGAATAAGGAAAGTTCTTAAGATGCCGGGCAAACACAACGTTTCAAATGCGCTTGCGGCCTACACACTTGCCCGCGCCCTCGGTATAAGCGAGAAAAAGATTCTCGGTGCGCTCCACAAATACCGCGGTGCCTGGCGCCGGATGGAATTTCGCGGCTATCTAAAAACCGGGAACTACAAACTAAAAACTCCGGTTTACGACGATTACGCCCACCACCCCACCGAAATAAAGGCTTCGCTCCAGGCCTTCCGCGAAAAGTTTCCGAAGAAAAAGATTGTTTGTATTTTTCAACCTCATCAGGCCCACCGCACAAAGAATCTTTTCAAAGAGTTCGTAAGTGCCTTCAATTTGGCCGATTATTTGATATTACTCCCCATCTACCGGGTCGCCGGCCGCGATAAGCTTCATAGAGGATATACCTCAAAGGATTTGGCTGAAAAGATTAAGTTTAGAAATTCAAAATTAGGAATCAGAAGTTCAGTAGTATATCTCCCCTCCCCCCATCGTCTACCGCAAACTATAAAAATTATGATTCGCAGTTCGCGTCATTCGCATTCATTTGTAGATTCGCATCATGTTTTAGTTATGATGGGCGCCGGTGATATCGTAAACTACACCGATTCATTGCTCAGAAAATAGTGCCTCAAAATCGGTCCATATGGACAAGTTTTGAGGCAAACTTCTTTTTGTCGATTCCTGTCAATTCTCCTGTCGATTTCTATCGACACTGATCAAAAAATCCACTTGTAATCGCTCGCTAAATACCGGATACTGAATACCAACTGCTAATTTAATGTATTTCCAAAACGAGAAACATTTTAAATCTCTTTGCGGATATGAGATAGACGGTTTTTGGTATCCGCGGGTGACGAAAATCGTGGAAATTAAGGCCAAGCCGGCCCTCTATCGTTTCTACGCCAATATGAACAACTTTGCCGAAGGCGAACAGATAAAACAGCGTTCGGCAACCGAGGGCACGATGATTCACGAGGCGGTTGAAGGAATTTTGACCGGCAAAAAACCGGAAATACCCGAACAAATCAGGCCGTCCATCAAGGCGTTTATGGAGTTTTTAATAGACCGGCATATCCAGGTGGACCCGGAACACGTGGAACACCGGCTCGTAAATTACGAGCACCGGTATGCCGGGACCTTGGACGCAATAGCTTTGATTGACGGCAAAGTCGGAATTTTGGACATTAAAACTTCGCTTGAAATTTACCGTGACTACGACCTCCAAACTGCCGCCTACATTGCGGCGATGAAAGACACGATGAAAGAACTGGAGACACGGTGGATTTTGCGGATTGACCAGAGCCGGGACTGCCTCCACTGCGGAGCGGTTTTGCGAAGCAAAGGCGGCCGGGACAAAATCCGGACCGACAAAGGCAATCCTTTTATGGAATCGTGCGCTCATGAATGGGGTCCGATGCAAGGGAAAATAGAACTTCGCGAATTCCCCTACTGGCAGGAGGACTTTGAAGCGTTTTTGGGAGCGAAAAAACTTTGGGAGTGGGAAAACGTGGATTGGCTGAAGAAGGTTGGATATCTCTAGAGCCGATTAAAAAGCGAATGCGTTTATGAAACAAAAAGAACGAGGCTCCGGCACAATCAAGTACCGGAGCCTCTCGCTCCTCTTCGCTCTTCTCCCCTACACGACTTCCTCGATGGGCCGGGGAAAACCCTTGAACGACTCCTCGGGAATGCCCTGCCCGATGAGCCGGCCAACCAGGAAGCGCATGGCTTCCATCTTGTCGGAAGCTCGGAGATTCCCGAGTTCCTCGGCGAGCCGGTCGAGCTCGTCTTTCGGGAACGGCGAGGCTTCGGTTACTCCAAGCCCCCTGCCTCCCATGATGAGCTCGTTCAGCTCGTCAAGGGCATCTCTTAGCATCGCCGGCATACACATGTCGGCGAGAAAGATGACCTTGTCCCTGACCCTGGCCAGGAAGTGTTTCCTGGCCGCTCCGTTTACGTTATCGTTCGGCATAGCCGTTTTCCTTTTGTAGGGGTTCACAAGATGAGCGCTCTAGAAACCCGTCTTGCGGACGTCCAAAACGCTCATCTCGTGTTTATTTATTTCAATGTACTTATCTTCTAATTATAACACAATAATACTTATTTAGTCAATACGCATCTTCCACTGGGTGGTTTTTGTTGCCGCCCTTTCGATTTTGTCGGCGGGGCGCAGGCGTTTTATCGCTCCCCTGTTCAAAATCTTGTGCTTTTTGGCTTTCCCGAGAACGTCGTCTATGTGCCAGATGTTTTTCTCGGAGAGAAGCCAATCCGTGCCGAATTTTCGCAAATCAAGCGGTTCGGAGTAGCTTCGCATCGTTTTCTTGCCGTTGTCCAAAAAATATTCGTGAAAATAAGACATCGCGAGTTCCCGGATGTTTTTGTAGATAGGCTCGCGGTAGCGTAAAACGGGATGGTTGGTTTTGGAGATTGCGCCCCACCCTCCGCCAGCCGGCGGATTTTCTCTAAACAGTGCGAGGACGTGGTCGAAATCCGGGTCGACGGTATTCAAACAAAAAACGAGCGGCGGACGGCCGTGATACCAAAAAATTGCGGCGGCAAGAAAAGCGCCTTCAATGCAATAAGCCCGGTTCTTACGAAGAACCGTAAGCGGCGATCGGCAGGTCGTGGAAAAATTCATCGGAATTTTATCCACAAAATCCTGAATTTTCGCCGGCGTATTTAATTTCTTGAAAACCCTAAACTCCGGACAGTCAAAAACTTTCGGCCGTCTAAGCATTACTTATCTTCTTTTTCGACCTCTCGCGCGACGGGCACGGCGCATAGCATCATATTTCCTCCACGCTTTTGCGGCTTTCGGCTCCACTTGCCCCAAGTGACGCAAGGCCACTTTTTGCAAATCGGAAGTCCTTACCGCTACTTTGCGCTTTGCGGCGAATTTCAGAACAAGACGGGAAACTTTGTTCACGACGGTCTTCATCCGCTTCGCCGGAATCTTCGCGTCCCGGCAGGCGTTTCTTATCGCGCTCGAAACCTTGGACGCCCGAAACGGCTCTTTCTTCCCCCCTCTTTTAATAACCCACTTAGCCATGAAAATAATTTTATTTTAATCGGCCTTTGTTCTTTTAATTATAACATCTTATAAAACCAATCCCCCACATAAATTTATGTGGGGGATGGCGGTAACTCATAAGCCGGATTCTGTTTAGGCGATAATTCCTCTGGTCCCTCGGTTACCCTCGGGATCAAGCCCCTCGCTTTTGCTCGGGACTATGCGGCACTTCCGCCTTATCGGCGGACTCGGCCTTGCACTCGGTAAGGGTTTAGCCGTTTCACCTCTGCTTTTTTATCCTTATCACAGAGTTGAGCCAACTAGCTTAGGATTGGGCTCCCTAACTCCTTTCGGAATTAGGCGTCACTGCTCGCACCTCTAGGATTACTCCCGACGGATGTTATCTCCGACGCTCTTTCGAGATCGGAGCTCCGTACCCTTGCGGGCGTCGGAGCCGCTACCTGCTACTAAGTGTCCGGACTTTCCTCTCCGACCCCTTGCGGCGTCGGAGCTATCGCTTGAGTTACCAAAGATAAGTTAAGCATAAATTTCATCAAAAATCAAGTATCCTCAATTTTGTAACATATGTTACAAAATTGAGGACAATACCGGTTTTCGGAATAATGTTTAAATAATGTTCAAAAAAGCGTATCCAGCTCAGCGTTTACCAATCTGTCAGCGGCTTTGTTTTTTTCGCGGGGAATTAAGACAAGTTCAGCACTTTTGAAATCCTGCTTACGGTTCCAAACTTCGATGAAAAGCGGCTGCAATTCTTCGTCTTTTATTTTGTACTCCCCCTTCAGCTGGTTCACTATCAACTCGCTGTCGGAGCGGATTTCCAATTCGGTTTCTTTGGCTTTGTCGCCGCCAAAAAGCGCCTTGGCTTTTTTCAGGGCGAAAATTACCGCTTTATATTCGGCGACGTTATTGGTGGTGTTGCCGATGGCTTCCGAGTAGTGTTTTTTTCCGGTTGGGGCCGGCGCCTCAATCACCACGCCGATTGCGGCCGGTCCTGGGTTTCCGCGCGAGCCGCCGTCGGTATAGACGATTATTTTTTTAGGATTTTCCATGGAAGTTTGGCATTTCGGGGCAGGGAAAAACCGGCTGAAGCTTTATGCCCTCCGCCACCAAAATGCTTGGCAATTTTTGAAACGTCCATCTTGCCGTTTGAGCGGAGCGATACGATAATTTCTTCATTTTTGGCCCGCCAAACGATTCCGATGGGCGGAAGTTTACGACATAAAGAATGGCCTATTTCCGAATTGAAAATCGGTGAATTAACTGCAAGTGTTTTTCTGCCGGCAAGTGAAACAAGATCTGCGCTTTTAACGAGTCCCTCAATAAGCCGCCTTTTATAACGATTCAGGAATGCCGCTTCCTTGAACATAACCTTACGACGGTACGGATTTTCCATTTCCCGAACCATTTTATCCCACGTCCGAAAATCAAAATTAATGAGTTCGAGAAGAATATCAACTTCGCGAGTATGAGGAAGTTTGAATTTCCATAAGTCAAAATCTTCAACGTGGAGTAAAAGACGGGGAATTTTCTTTGTTGGGTGGAAATATTGCCACGCAAGAACCGCGCCGGAGCGTTTCAGGTCAAAAACACATTCCGCTCCCCTTTTTGCTTTTTCTTTAGCGGTGATGTGATGGTCGATAAAAACAACTTTGGCCGCCGTTTTTAAAAGATTAGAGAGCATCGGCTCGTCATGAACAAAATCGAGGCTGTAAATGATTTTCCCTTTAAGGCCTTTCGGCAAAATCGGTCTACGGTCGACAGGAACGTAAGTCGCCTCCTTGCCGAATTTTTTCCAGGCAGCCCAAGCGGCGGAGAAACCGTCCGGACAGCTCGAATGGTATAAAATAACTATATTTTTCATTTTAGTGCCTCGATTCCGGGCAGTTTTTTGCCGGATAAGTATTCTAGCATCGCACCGCCACCGGTGGAAAGGAATACGTTTTTCGGGATTAATGACATCGAATTGCGAATCAAGGACAAAGACGCAAGAGTTTCTCCGCCGCCGACCACGATTTGCGCCCTGTGATTTGCAAAAACAGCTCCCCAAACAGCTTTCGTGCCCTCGCTAAACTCTTTATCCTCAAAAGAGCCGACCGGACCGTTCCAGATTACGGTGCGCGACTTTTTGATGAGAGCGCAGTATTTTCGGGCGGTGTCATCGCCAATATCCAAAATCCGCTTGTCTCTTATTTTTACGTCAAGCGGCAGAATGATTTTTTTCGAATTGAGGAACTTTTTTATCTTCGGAATCGAGTTTTTATCAAGGAGAGAGTCGCCGATTGGCAAGCCCTTTGCGGCGAAAAAAGTTGCCGCCGGGCCGCTGCCCAAAAGAAAGTAGTCCGCTCTCTTCCATAGATAACTTATGATACCGAGTTTATCCCCTACTTTCGCGCCGCCGATTACGACTACGAACGGCCGGGTGGTATACTTAAGTATACCACCTAAGTTTTTGATTTCTTTTTCCAAACGCAAGCCGGCGTAGGACGGCAAGTATTTTGTAATTGCAACCACGGAGGCGTCTTTGCGGTGAGAAACGGCAAAAGCGTCGTTTACATAGAAATCACCGAGCTTGGCGAGCCGGCGGGCAAAATCCGCATCGTTTTTTTCTTCCTCTTTCCAAAACCGCAAATTTTCCAACAAAAAAACGCTGCCGTTTGCGGGAACGTTAAAGTTCGTCAAAAATCCGACTTTTTGATTCAATTTTTTGCCCAAAATCGGAATAAAAGGACGGAGCGAAAGGTTCTTGCGATTTGCGATTTGTGATTTGCGATTTACCGTTTCGGGCCGCCCGCGGTGGCTCAAAATTACCACTCTTACCCCGTTTTTAAGCAGAATTTTAATGGTCGGTATGACCGCCTCGACGCGGAGAAATTTCTTTTCCCGGCCGGGCTTGGCATTCAAATCAATTCTCAAAAGACAAGTCTTACCCCGGAATTCTTCGAGCGTCCGCGGATTAATAAAACGAATCATACTCATTAAGTATAACTCATCGAAAACGGAGAGATTAAATTATTAACAATGGACTCCCGGCAAAGCCTACTGTCCCACCCTCAAGGAGCAGTATCATCGGTATGGCGCGCTTTCACTTCTGTGTTCGGAATGGGAACAGGTGGTCCACACGCCACTAAATCACCGGGAAACCATTATCAATAATTTGTGAAGCCAGCTTTGTGAGATAGAAATTAGCGATAGGTCTATTAGTACCTCTCGGCTAAACCCCTTACGGGGCTTACACCTAAGGCCTATCAACCTGGTAGTCTTCCAGGGACCTGTAGCGTCTAATCTTGGGAGAGGCTTCGCGCTTAGATGCTTTCAGCACTTATCCCGTCCGAACATAGCTACCCGGCAATTCAGTTGGTACCAAAGCCAGTAGACCAGAGGTTCGTTCAACCCG
>CAZGRD010000013.1:7308-16367 GCA_964528065.1 uncultured Candidatus Saccharibacteria bacterium | reverse complement strand
GGCGGGAAAATTTCAAAGGCGTGGGGTTTCTCCACCGGTCGACCAATCTTTTCATTCATGGCGCGGTTGACGACGTTTGGATTAACGACAAAAAGGAACTGATCGTCGTCGATTACAAAGCGACAAGCACGAATAGCAAAATCACGCTCGATGCCGAATACCGCCAGTCCTACAAGCGGCAGATGGAAATTTATACTTGGCTCCTGCGCCACAACGGATTCAAAGTGTCGGATACCGGCTACTTCGTCTACGCAAACGGCGACAAGGACAAGAAAGCTTTTGACGGCAAACTGGAATTTAAGGTGGAGATTATTCCTTACAAAGGGAACGATGCTTGGGTTGAGGGAACGATTTTTGATGCCCACAAATGCATGTCGGGGGATTTACCCGATTCGTCGGATAATTGCGAATACTGCCCCTACCGTGAAGCAGCCGGGAAGTACGAGAGTAGTTGACAACGCATATGTATTTGGTATACTTTAATCAAATGAATATTCGATATAGAACATCGGTTTGGTGGAACTCGCATTCCGTTTGAGGAGCGAGTTTTGTTCGATTTCTAGAAATTTAGTAACGCCCGCTCCTTGAGCGGCCGTTTTGTTTTAAAACGGAATGTTCTTTGACAATACAACTTACGCACAGGAGAAAACAAAATGACTGGGTCGTTTCTTGACCGGCATGCGAGTGAGCCGGCGTTCGCCTCATTGGATGGTGTGGTAGTCCGTACAGATATCAGATCCTTGCTGGGGCCGTTCCAAACACTACCCGGTTACGTAACTAAGTACCCTGAAGTAGTGGTTGAAGCTATGGGGAACTTGTACAGTGAGTACAACCGGGCTTTTACTCCTCTGGTGGCGGCAAACCGCGAGTGGGAGACTGACTATCAGTATTGCTTGGGTGATGCCCCAATCAACTGGTGTGTTCAGATTGACATGGTCGGACTGCCCGAGACGTTTTTGGAAGAGGTGGGCGGTATGCCCGAGGGAATAGTCCGCGAGATTCTGCGGAAGGGAGTCTTCGAGATCGAAAACTCCATCGCTATGTATCAGCTTTTGGAGAATTTGTTCCCGTGGGACGAGCGGGATTCTTTCTTCAAGACGTGCTTCCGGGCGCTCTTAGATGGTCTCCGACGGCAATTCGGTAGACCTATCGCGCTTCTGGCAGTGACCGAACCGAAATACAGGATCATGTTGGAGTCTGAATTCGGCAGGCGCGTTGGTGCGTGTCTAACCGACGCAGAGGTGAAAGAATTGTCGGGATTTGACCGCTTCTTTGACCCTTACGAGTTTAGTCATTACCTCACTTCCAATGGAGGCAAGTGCAAGTACCTACTGTACGTTAGGGCCTCGGATCCGGTGATTAAACTCCAGTACCCGAGTTTCTTGGTAACGCATCCGCTGCTTAGCGATGACGTGATGCGCCGGCTTATCAAAGAGAATGCCCTAACTTTCAACGTAGATAATCCGGACTGGCCTGTAGGCGATTCGCGCCGGATCAACGATACCAAGGAATACATGTCACCAATGGGTATGGCATTTCCGATCAAGGATATGGCGGAACTCTACTCCCCGGAGTTCGAGACATTCCTTCGGGCGCAAGGTTGCGCTAAACCCAAGGCGGCGATGCTCCGATGCAAACCCGCTAAGGGTACTTACGGGTGCTACGGCCATGTGGCCAGAGTTATGCGCGACGGGAGCAAGGCATTGGCGCGAGGCATTAGTCAGTGGGGAAACTACGTCGTTCAGCCGGAGATGACTACGCCCGTTATCACCAACACGGATGATGGAGTGGTTTATACGTTCATTGATCGGGTTTTCTTCGGTATGGTAGACGGACGCCCTAAGTTTCTCGGAGGAGTTCGGAATCTTATGCCGACGGATACCGAAGAAGTGCGTAAGGGCCGAATCCATGGAAACTCTTCGGCAGTCTATGCCGAGATTGTGTGTTAAGCAAAAGCCGTGCGTTTGCGTTATAATTACGCAAACGCACGGCTAGTTTTTCAATTTATGTCGCGGGATATTGTATCTCTTACAAAAAAGTTTATTTCTGTAAAGTGGTAATCTTTCATGCGTGGAAGAGTGGGTCTTAGTGTAGCCGTGCGACACGGCTGTTTTTTTGCTCCAAAAAAGGAGGGTAAGGCAAGTTATGGATAAGTAGTTCGAGAGCTCGAAGGCTTATATGGGCGCGGTTGACGCTCGGTACTTTTTCAGGAAGCATTATTAGTATATATGTTTACCGAAGCGATTATAGGAAAATACAAAAAGTTGTATGATTTGCCGGAGTTAAATTACGAAGAACGGGTATCCGGGAAATTTTTCGAATTTTATCGGAGGAGACACCACTTCGTAATCGTATCCATTTATAACTTAAAGAACGAAATTCTTTTAATCCGAGACTTCAATAAAGTTATCGGTTGGGAGCTTCCCGGTGGTTATGTGAATAACGGTGAAAGTATCGAAGAAGCCATTAATCGGATTACAGTTGACGAAGGCGGCCTCGAGATAGACGAGCTTTCGCCGGTGGCGGTAATTAAAAACATTTTTAAGTATAAAAATAATAAAATTGTTCACTCCGGCATAGCTTTTATGGCGCTAAGCAGGGGACACACAAAGCCGACTCCTAAAAATATCCAATCGCGTTTTACAAGTAGCACTCCCAAGAAGGTCGCTTACCAAAACGCCACTATTTTATCGCTTGTAAGAAAGCGGCTGGCGAGAATAAAAAATAGACCTCCCTTCGGAGAAATAGACAGCGTAAAAGGGAAAAGATTTTTCCTGTTTTACTTATTACATAAGTATGTTATAAAACGTATCGGAAATTTATCATCCAGAAAAATAAAAACCAAATTATTCGACCTTATTGAAGGAAGACCGAAAACGATACTGGACGTATCTTGCGGAGAAGATCCCGTCATAAACGAGCTCTACGAGAAATACAAACCCGATATTTGCGTTGGGAACGACATATCATGGAAAACCATCACTTTCATACAAAACAGAAATCCGGCAATTTTTTTTACCAATCACAACGTTCTCAACCTGTCTTATAAAATCAGATTCGACTTGGTGGTTTTCAAAAATACCCTCCATCATATCGAAAGGAAACACCACCACGAATTGATGAAAAATCTTTTAGGTCTGGCGAAGCAACTGATCATTATCGACGTCGATGACCCGAGAAAGTCCACTTTCAGGTCGAAAGCGTGGAATAAATACTACGTTTACTTACTGGGAGACCAAGGGAATTCCTTTCTCTCATTCGAACTATTTAACAAAATACTCGGCGCTAAAGAACTTATCTACAAAAAATTGAAAACCGGAATAATCAACACAATTAAGGGGAAATATTTTTATGCCTCGATAGAAAATCAATAAGATTTCAGCATCTCAGCTAGTTTCCTTACATGAGTTGGAGATCCGTCAAAATTCCAATCCGAAAACTTTGTGAGTCGATCGCACAGTTCATTGAATTCCTCAGCGTTGTTTATAACCCTTAAATTAAAATCGTCGGCAATTTTTAGCAATTCCTCCTTATTTTCTTCTACGTTTCCTATGTGTGACATTTTCTCTATCTCGACGTAGGCGATAGATTTTGCTTTAACCAATGACATTTTGATTTTGTTCCCTAAATCGAACACAAAATTCTCGCGTTCGGTAACTTTGGATTTTAACCCCAGCAAAGTCAGGATTTTTACGATGCCTATGAATTGATTTTTTAAGATTTTTTGAGAAGTTTCTACTCGGTTGTAAGAATGATGGTCGCCTCTTTTTGCGACTAGTTCGGCATCGCTGTCCGAGCCTATACGGACTCTAATGTCGAATTCTGCTCGATTAATTTTTCCCCAAAACATGACCGAGAGTCTTTTCGTGCGGGAAACCAACTTACCTCTTCTTTTTAAAACGGCGATCAACCTGTCAAACCGGCCCAGCGTGATTTCCGCCCTTAACTCGAGTTCGATATTTTTTTCCATGTTTTTAAAATTTTATCACAAAAAATTCGGTTTATAAATGAAGAGAGGGCGACCGGTTCCGATCGCCCCCCATTCAGCTTCCGAGCGCCTCGATGATTATCTCGGCACATCGGGTTGGAGAAAGGTTCTGAGTGTCGACGACTATGAACGGGATGTTCAGCTCCACGGCGTTAGTGCGAAACGCTTCGGCTATTTCCCGTTGCTTGTCGAGGACGCGGCGGTCTCCGGCGGACATGCCTCGACGCGACATCCTTGCGATCCGAGTCTCGTGGTCGAGAGCAAGGATGACCGTCAGGGTCGGTTGAACGATGTGCATGAACTCCTCCTTGGAAACCGCTACACCCATTACCTGGTGGTAGGTGTAGGTCGAGAGCCAGTACCGATCCGCGACAACTTTGCCGCCGTTCTGGAGCATTAGGCAGATTTCATCGGAGGCATCGTAGATGCTGTCGCGATAGAACCGGTAATGCTCTTCGTTGGAAGCGTGCTTGTCCACCTCTCCGCGCGCCTCGACATACTTCTGTGGAGGTGTCGCGTAAGCTATCGCTCCCAAATATTCGGCGAGGATCAGGCACAGCGTTGTTTTGCCGCACCCGTCGGCGCCTTCAAGAGCCATGAACATCTTCGAAATCTCCTTTCGTGATCTCGAGAATCTTGATCTCGGTTTCCCGGTCGGCGATCACGCCATTGACTACTTCACCATCGCGCTTGCCCATGATGAGAGAAGCCAAGGGCGTATTGTAGGCAAGTAGGTTGCAGTCAGGGTCCGACTCTCCGAAGCCGACGATTTCCCACGTCGTTTCGTCCCCGTCCCTCATAATCCGCACGCGAGCGCCGATGGTGACCCGGTCGAAGTTAGTAGGGGGGTCGATGAGTACCGCCTTGTTTAGGACCCGGTGAGCATCGTACAGGCGTATGTCCACCACCCGGATGTCCATCACTAGTTGTTCGTAGGAGGCATTGTCATGCCACTGGTCGCCCCCAACCTCCGCCGCGTGAGCGGTTTGTGACTGAAGGTACCGGAGTCTCTTCTCCAGTTCTTCAATCTCTTCGTGAAGTTTTGCTAAACCGCGTCGGGTAAAATAGAGTGTTCTATTCATTGTGCTCCCTCTCCTTTATCTGGAGCCAGTTCTTACGAATGGCTGTGTGTGTGAATAGCTGCCCCCATTCTAACAAGGGGAATGAAAGTTTTCCACAAGGGGGCGGGAAAGGGCTTGGGGACGGATAGTATAATTAAATTGAAGAAAAATTTTATGAAAAAGGCGGTTCTTTTTACGGTTTTGGTGGTAGTCGTCGTTCTTCTCGTCATCGGCTATGTTTGGTATTAAATTGCGATGAACGCCGCCTCCTGAAGAAGTTTTGAAAAACCCCCGAGAAAAAATTGACTCCGGGTCTTACTTTTGATAAAGTAGATTCATTATGAAAAAGATAATTCAAGTTCATATTTACAAAAGGGACAAGTATTATGTGGCCGAGTGCCTCGATCTTCCGGTAGTCACTCAAGGTAAAACGCTCGATGAGTTAACCTCCAACCTTAAAGAAGCCATCGCTCTCCAAATGGAAGGCGAGGACCCGGCTGACTTTGATTTAATCCCCGAACCTTCCGTCTTAGCTAATATAGAACTTGACGCTAAGACTCATGTCGGAGCTTAAAGTTCTCTCCGGCGAAGAAATAATCAAAATATTTTTGTCTTTCGACAAAAGCTATTTATCGCCAGGCCTTGAGATACGTTTCTGAAGAAAGATTAAGAAATCATTTTTACAGTAATTGATATTGTTCTTTTTTATACCCGACTGTGAATAAGTTGAGCGGGTTGGAGGCCTTAAAAAGCCCATTAAATAAGGGTTTTTGGCTTGGGTTGACGCATTTCTCGAATTTTGTTGTAATATTGACTTTTCGAAAAAAATAAGCTATAATAATGGAAGCTCTAAGGTGGGTTCATTCCGGAATCGTTCCGGAATCGCCACCAAACAATATGAAGAAGATTGGAGGCTACCATGAACCGCAAGCTGTTGCAGTACACGCTGGCGGCCCTCGTGGTCGCCTTGCTCGGAGGATGCGATGTCAGCGACATCATCATCCCGTCGCTCGAGGACACGCTCGAGGTGAAGGCCGTTCTGCCCGATACCATCGAGGTGGGGAAGTCGGTCTCCTGCGCCGTCGAGGTGCTGAAGAACACCGGCAATCACAAGCTGGTGTTCTCGTGGACCATCAACGGGAGCGCGTTCTTCTGCGGCGAGTCGACCCGAACCTTCATGGTCCAGGGCGTTTCACCCCCGGAGGAGTTCGTCCCTGGGCCCGGCACATACACCGTGACTCTCACGGCTCGGGCCGAGGACGACCAGAGCGTCTCAGATACAGATTCGAAGACGCTCGTCGTGAAGCGCAAGCCGTCTTGGATCACCTACACGGGCGTAACATCAACCACCCGCGACTTCTTCCGTGTCTCAATCGACGCGGAGAAGAAGGTGGAACAACTGACAGACGATGGGGACAAGAACAAGTACTGGTTGGAGACCTCTCCGACTGGCACGAGGTTCGCCTTCGTTCGTTCTCGGATGCCCTGCAACGGAATTCTCGTCGTGAGGAATCGCGACGGTTCCGATGAGGTGGAGATCGGTGACGGTCTCACCTGGGCAGAGTGCGGACTGAAGGGAGCTCGGTCGCCGCGTTGGTCGCCTGACGGCAAGAGTATCGCTGTCGTCGGCGGGGACGAGACAAACCGGGGCGGGTTCCGAATTTCCGTCGTCACGGTGGCGACTCGCGAGATTCGTCATCTCGACCTCCGAACCTGTGATGACCAGCCGGCGCCGTGCATCGATGAAGTTGCTCTTGAAGTCGTCTGGTCTCCCGACGGCAAGAGCGTCTACACGACGCTGTGGGAAGATCTGGAAGGCGGTGGAGGGCGAACCCATATTGTTCGGGTCGATGCTGTTCTCGCGGTCAAGATTCTCTACACCGACGGGATCAGCAACAGTCCGGACTTCCTAGGACCATCGGTCTACGATGTCTCCAAGGACGGCGGAACGCTCTCGCTTCACGTCCGCTACTCGAACGATCGGAATCCGCGTCTCGCTCTCCTCCCGACCGACGGTTCGGGTAACCTCCGGTTCATCACGCCGGCGGAGAGTGATAACCCGGGCTGGCCGACGTTCTGCTCGGGCGAGAACGACTCGGAATGGGTCTACTATGTGGACAAAGCTCGTCCGAATGAGCTCCGCCGGGTCCGCCCCGACGGAACTGGCGACGAAACCTTCTTCACGGCGAGCCGCAACATCGAAACACCTCGATGCCAGCGGCCGCCCAGTTAAACTAGCAACCCCTCCGATTAGAGATCGGAGATGCGCCCCCAAGACCGCAAGGTTTCGGGGGCGCACTGTTTTTATCCACAACAGAGAAAAAAGCGTTAAGCGCTAAATGATATAATGAAAATGGAATAAGTTTTATGAAAAAAGCAGTTCTCTTTACCGTTGTAGTTATAATCGTCGTTCTGGCAATCATCGGTTATGTTTGGTATAAATTGTCGGTCGGTCCGGCTGGACCAACGGAAGAATTTACGGAAGTGTCCCCGGGTGGGGCGAAAATAACCCAGGTTGACCTTACTGCTTCCAACCCCGGTTCAAAACTCCCGCCGGGCTTTCCGGAGAATATACCCATAAGAGGCACAATAGTTGAGAGCTTTCGCAAGGTTTATGAGGAATACGGCATTACCCAATATGCGGTAAACACTATTGTTTCCCAGAGAAGCTTTGACGAAGTTTGGAACGAATACGCCGGCTTCTTCGGTTCGGCCGGTTACGTCGTTGAGATTGAAGACAAGAGCGATGGGGTGATAGAGGGAAGAAGAGGGGAAAACGAACTTACGATTTACGTCCTTCCGCGCGACTCGCGCTTGTTCATAACCATTTATTATGTTGAGAAGCAATAAGGCAAAAAATATTTTTCTTCTCGCCGTTCTTGCTCTTGCCGCTTTCGCGTTTCCTTCCAATACCTCTGCTGATTCTTCGGTCGTGCCGGGAGAGTGCCCGCCCGTGTCTTTCAGTGCCAATCCTTCACAAGGCGATTCTCCTCTTGAAACGACTTTAACTGTTGACGCCAGAGATCACCTTAGGTGTGTGACGACTAAATTTTGGAACCCAATATCTCCTTCGTTGCCAGTGTGGGATGGCGCCGTATTCAGGGCGACATACATAATTTCCAGCACGCCGGTAGGGGAGAAATACATTTACACCGCGCCGGATTTACGTTACGGCGAAAAAGATATTGGCGCCTGGATAACCGAGAACGGAATTTTTTCCGTAAAGCACAAGTATTCTTCACCCGGTTATTTGTATGCCAAGGGCCAGATAGACACCGACGGCTTTAGTTATTACCGCGGTAGTTATTACCGCATGAGTCAATTTTCTTCTTCATGGGCGGACGCTTACATAAGCGTATCGGCCCCCCCAGCAACCATTGACCTCAAAGCCGACGGCAAGGACGGACCCGTTTCAAAGGTAGTCGGCGAATCGGCATCCTTTACCTGGACGAGTAAGAATGTGGAAGGCTGTAGTTCTTATCAGTACTATAACGATGTTAAAATAGATAAAACGCTGGATTGGAAAAATGATAAGCCGCGCGAAATTTCAGAATCTAGTGGTATTCCTGTAACTTTCAGTGAAGCTGGAAATTATAAATTAGGATTAAAATGCAACCCGGAAGACAAAGTTGAAATAATCGTCAGCTCTCCTCCTGTTTCGCCCCCCACCGTCCTTAAGGTTGAGAGCAATGTAACCGGTGTATCTATTGAAAACGTTCCCGGAGTCGGTTATGACGATGCCGATGGCATCACGAATTACGAAGTCCGAAAACCCGATGGAGCTATTAAAGCGCTTTTGAAGGCGGCTGAAGCGGCGGATCCCCCCGGTTATGTTTTTTCTCACTGGGTCGGTTGCGGTGACGCCATTATCTCTTACGGCCGGGTTTGCGAGGCAAACGTGCTTGACGGCCAGACCGGAACCGTAACGGCAAATTATGTTACTGCTCTAAAGTCCAAAATCCTGACGGTTTTGAGTTCCGGTGCAAGCGGTATCGAAATTTACCGCGTGA
>CAZGRD010000013.1:0-7208 GCA_964528065.1 uncultured Candidatus Saccharibacteria bacterium | reverse complement strand
AAAATCCTGACGGTTTTGAGTTCCGGTGCAAGCGGTATCGAAATTTACCGCGTGAACGGCCCTTTAGATATTGGCGGCGTCACCAATTACACCCGCACTTATTCCGATAAAGTTGACGTCATCTTTACGACTCTTAAGGCGCCAGGCCAATCTAAGGAGGGAGGCAAATTTTCCGGTTGGTCGGGTTGTAAATCAACGAACGGAGCGGAATGTTACGTAGAAGTAAGAATCGGCGAAGCTAAAATGATAACGGCGAATTACGAACCTCCTCCGGAGTGCCCGTCTGTAATATTCAGCGCCACCCCTTCGCAGGGCGTCTCGCCCCTTGAGGTCACTTTAACCGTTGACGCCAGAACCCACCTTGGGTGCGTGACTAAACTTACGGGTAAAAATGTATTCGGGGTGGAATATTTAATTTCAAGCGACCCGGCAGGGAAGAGTTATTATAAAGACGTACCACTATTCTACAAAGGGGATGAAGGAAGTTTAAGGACTTGGATAGCCAATAACGGGATTTTTTCCGTGAGGCACATTTATTCCCCGAGCGGTGTTACTTTTTACGCCCAAGGCCAGATAAAAACCGATGCCTATGACTATTACTGCCGAGTTTCCGATTATGGTTGCGCGTCGAGTCTTTCCCATATTTCCTCTACGGCGAATGCTTCTGTAACTACATTAGAACCGCCGGCCCCCCCAGCAACCATTGACCTCAAAGCCGACGGCAAGGACGGACCCGTTTCAAAGGTAGTCGGCGAATCGGCATCCTTTACCTGGACGAGTAAGAATGTGGAAGGCTGTAGTTCTTATCAGTACTATAACGATGTTAAAATAGATAAAACGCTGGATTGGAAAAATGATAAGCCGCGCGAAATTTCAGAATCTAGTGGTATTCCTGTAACTTTCAGTGAAGCTGGAAATTATAAATTAGGATTAAAATGCAACCCGGAAGACAAAGTTGAAATAATCGTCAGCTCTCCTCCTGTTTCGCCCCCCACCGTCCTTAAGGTTGAGAGTGCTGGCGTAACCGGCGTGCCCATTGAGAGCATTCCTGGTTCTGGATATGACAATGCTTCCGGTACTACAAACTATGAGTTCTCAAAGCCGGATGGCGCCATTAATGCGCGTTTGAAAGCGAACCTCCAGAATTTCAAAGGTTATGTGTTCTCCAATTGGGAAAATTGTGATCCTTCTTTCGGGCAATTTTGTGATGTAAAAGTGCCCGATGGTCAAATTAAAACCGTAACGGCAAACTATATTCCCGCCCCGGTTCCGCCTGCTACCCTCAACGTTTTGAGTGCAGGCGCGAGCAAGGTAAAGATTACGCGGATAGCAGGACCAGCGGATGTAGGCGGTGAGACCGACTACAAGCGCATTTATCGAGAAAACGTTTCGGCAGTCCTTGAAGCGTCGCAAAACTCGGGAGGAAAAATTTTTGAGAACTGGTCAAGTTGTGGTCCGAAGTATCCGGCGAATGATTTAAAGTGCTCGGTGGAAGTCAAGACCGGTGAGACCAAAACCGTAACGGCGAATTATAAAACTCCACCTCCTCCACCCGATGAACCTGTTGCGATTCTTGTGGTGAGGAGCGGCGGCGTTGATGGCGTGTCAATCAACGGTTCGCCGCCCGGTCTTGGCGGAACAACTTCCAATTATTCCTACACTAGGACTTCCACGAGTTCCATTTCCGGAAAGCTTGTGGCGCCGGGGACGTCGGGAGCGGGGAAGTTCAGCGCTTGGCTGAATTGCGATGAAGCGGCCGGCGATACATGCACTGTGAGTGTGGTGGTTGACGAAACACAAACCGTAACGGCGGATTATAAGGTTTCGTCACCGCCCCCACCGCCACCGCCGCCTCCACCCCCACCGCCTCCGCCACCGGACGGCGATAAAGATAAACCGGCCTGCTCCGACGGCATAGACAACGATGGTGATGGTTTTGTCGACTACCCGGCCGACATTGGCTGCGGCAGTCCCGACGATACCGACGAAGCCATCAACTTCTTGAAGAGATTTATCCGGGAGCTCTAAAATTGTCTCTTTCCCAAAACCCGCCTCCCCGGCGGGTTTTGATTTCCGGAAGAATACCAAAAGAATACTAAAAAAAGAATCAATTGGTATAACCCAGGGTGCTATAATCGATTATAGCGCCGGTTTTTCTATTAAATCCGCTGACCTCAAGTCAAGCTCGTTGAACCACCTTCAGCACGAAAGGGTCCTTAACCGGGCCCTTTCGCTTTTTTCACCTCCTCTAATTCTTTGTAAATATTTTTGAGCCATTTACTTTTTCGCATTCCCAGGCCGCGATAGACGTCCTTTTCAAACTCCTTTTTAATGAGGCGTTCAATCTTTGGCAGGTATAAGAAAGCCTTTTCATAATTATTCATTCTTTTATAAAAGAGAAACAGATTTAAAGTGGTTCCAAAATCGTTTTTTAAATTGTTATATTCCTTCTTATACCACTCTTCGGCTTTTTTGTGGTCACCCATTTTTTCATAAAGAACACCTATCGCCAACGCGCCTTTTCCTCTTCTGGGCAGTTTCTGCATTAGACGGTAGGCTCTCTTTTGATAAGCTAGCGCTTTTCTTGGGTTACCTTTTATGCTCCAAACTCTTCCCAGGCCGTATAACGCGAAGAGAGATTTAGGCTCTTCTTTCAATATCGATTGGTAAATCGATTCAGCCTTCCTTAAATATTCGTTGGCTCTTTTCTTCTTTATTTTCTTGTTTTTATTGAACATCACCAGGTGATCGTAGAGCAATCCTAGCGTGTATAGCTGATTATTATTAAAAGCATACCTGCGCCTGTGTTTTTCAAAAATATCAATTCCCCAACGGTATTTGTTATTAGCAAGAGCCTCACTTTTTACTTTATAGAGATATCTCTTAACTTTTTGAGGCTGTAGCTTTTTGATGTCTTCGGCTGTGGCGTACATTTTATTTACTCTTACCTTATTTTAGCAGGTTGGTTCTCGATCTTTTTCCACTGGTTTATTGCCCTTTCGTGTTCCTTCACATACTTTTCCAAACTTAATAAGCCATGCATTTTTCTTTTTTTATCGACATCTTTTACGTTTTGTGTAGGGAATGGTTCGAATGTTCCACTTTTATTTTTTCTAAGCTGGGTTCCAAAAATTTGTTTCTTATTTTCCTTGATTAAAATTCTATCGGTTAAGTAAGCGGTATGTGCCGGGTTTATTTCCTTTCCGCTTTTTTTGTATATGTCGTTCAAGATACTCAAAACTTTCTTCTGAAATTTTAGATCGGGAGAATGTTGAGTCAGAAGCCACGCGGCGTGAGACGCTCTTCTCCCAACCAACGACTTTATTGGCCAGCCATGTTTCTTAATAATTTTTTTCAGCCTCCAGGTATGTTTTCGGTCCAGCCTTGCATCTAATTTTTCTTTCCCGGCAATGAACTGCAACCGCATCTCCTGGTCTGTTCTCATCATTTCCAAAAGCTCTTTTGCTAGTTTTTTGTTTATTTTCTTTCTCATTTTTCAGCTACTTATCTTCTTTCTTGATGAATTCTTTATATCATAGCTCCCTTAGTTTAGGAATTTCTTCTTCCCCCTCCGATCACGGTCGGAGGGTTTTTTGGTTTTTGAAAGAATGCCAAAGCAAAAACCTGTTCTCATAATATATTGGCATAGCATATAACTTGTGGCGCTATAATCGATTATAGCGCCGTGATATAATAGTTAATAAGTGTCATGGTACGGGTGAGTAAAAAATATCTTGAGGAAAAATTAAAACGCGAGTCCTGGCGCCGGCTTTTAAACGAAGTTCAGAAATCAAAGTCGGAAGAAGAACTGATAAAAAGCGTCGAAAAGTTTCTAACGTCCGCAGAAATAACGATGCTTGAGAAACGGCTGGCCATTCCAATTCTCTTAAAGCGGGGATTAAGCTATCGGGCAATCGGTGAAGTGATTGACGTGAGCCCGAACACGATAAGTTTCGTGAAACACAACCTGACGAAAAAACCGGTTGTCCACCGAAAGTATTCGCCGACCCGGCATTCTGGTCGTCGTCAGCCGGACCCCAAGAAATATATTCTGCCGCACGGCAAACTCGTCTATCCCCAACGTCGTGACAGAGTTAGATAACCATTTTCTTTGTCACTTATTAAAATTACGGCGCTATAATCGATTATAGCGCCGGGTTTTTGGATTTATTCATGTATTTTTATAGTTTAACTTTTTGATTTTTTGTAAGGTTTATCCCGTTTATAAGGCATATCCCGAAGGTTCATCTTTTTTAGGAGCTTGTCTTTACTTTTACCGTGGCTCTCCAGTAAAATGGTGTTAAGGTCGAAGATAATCAACGAGTATTCAAAAATGAACGTAATAATTTACAGCACTCCCAGCTGCGTTTACTGCAAGATAGCCAAGGGTTTTTTTGCCCAGCACAACGTGAAGTACGAAGAGAAAAACGTCGCGGTTGACGAGAAGGCGCGCGAGGAAATGGTCAAGAAATCGGGCCAGCTCGGCGTGCCGGTCATCGACGTCCACGGCACCATTGTCGTCGGTTTCGATAAGCGGCGCCTCTCGGAGCTTTTGGGACTTACGAAATAACCAATATTTGGACATCCGATGTCCTGACATCGACGCAATATTTGGGACATCAGATGTCTAAAAATTCATGATTTACGAGGACATTAAAAATTTTCAGAAGCAGTTTTCTTTCCGACCAGCAATCGAAAACGGCGAACTTCAGGGTTTCCGGAAGTTCATCGTAGCCGGAATGGGCGGTTCCAACCTCGCCGCCGATTTGGTGAAAATCCTGCGCCCCGATTTGGAAATCGTAGTTCATCGCGACTATGGCTTACCCGAATATTTGGGAGAAGACCTGCCTGCGCAGGCAGGCACGCTCGTCGTTTTGAGTTCTTATTCCGGCAATACTGAAGAAGCAATAGACGCTTACAGGGAAGCAGGCCGGCGGAACTTGCCGCGAGTAACGATTGGAGCGGACGGGGAACTTCTCGCGCTCGCGAAAGAAGACGGCGTGCCTTACATCAAATTTCCGGGCGACAAAATTCAACCCCGGGTTGCTATTGGCTGGAGTTTTCTCGCGCTTCTCAAAATCATCGGTGATGAAAAACTGCTCAAAGATGCGGCGAACTTGGCCGAGACGCTCAATCCGTCGGATTGGGAGGACGAGAGCAAAAAACTTGCCGGGGAACTGAAGAATTTCACGCCCGTCATTTACGCCTCGAACCGCAACAAAGGACTTTCCTACATTTGGAAAATAGTTCTGAACGAAACCGGAAAAGTCCCCGCTTTCGCCAATGTCTTGCCGGAATTAAATCACAACGAGATGACGGGTTTTTCCGCCGAAGGCGGATCCGCCTCTGGCGGAGATACTCATTTCAGAAACTTCTTTTTCGTTCTCCTTAAAGATAATGACGACAACCCCCGCATTTTGAAGCGGATAGATGTTTTGAAGGATTTATACGAAAAGCGGGGATTCGGGGTTGAAATTTTGGAGTTCCGGGGCCAGCCGCTCCAAAAAATCTTCTTTTCGGTCGTTATGGCCAACTGGACCGCATATTATCTTGCGAAGAGCCGCGGTTTAGAGCCGGAGGCGGTACCAATGGTTGAAGAGTTCAAAAAATTAATCAAGTGAAAAAAGTTTTATTTTTCGGGCTGATTGTCGTTTTTGTCGCCCTGACTTTATGGTTTGCGACCGTAGAACTGGACGGGGCGCTTGAGGAATGGGTTTTCCGCTACGGCTACCTCGGTTTTTTGGGGGCGGCGTTTTTGGGCGGCCTTAATTTTGCCGTTCCGTCCATTCACCTTGCTTTCATCGTGCCGCTTTTGAATGTCGGCTTGGAGATTTGGGCGCTGGTTTTGTTGGGCGCCCTCGGCACGACGCTTGCCGACAGCGTCGGCTACGCCCTCGGGCATAGCGGGGGAGCGGCTTTTACTTCTCTCGCCCGTGTAAGGAGATGGGGAGAGGGAGTTGTTGTTAAATATCCCCGCCTTGCGCCGATTTTCCTTTTTATCTGGATTTCTCTGGTGCCAATACCCAATGAGATTTTCGTGATTCCGGCCGGCCTCATCCGCTACGGGTTTTTAAAAACAATTCTTATTACTTTTGCCGGCAATATAGTCTTCAATTTCCTCGCCCTGAATTTCGGGAATCTGTTCGTTTAGCGGGGAATTTTCGTTTATAATTAACGTAATGTACAAGTTTGTTGGATTACCGCCTCACGAAGGGGGACCCGACTCACCCTTCTCCGTACCGGAGCGCATTCTTGCCCAAAGAAACATATTGGCAAGCTTAGGAGAGACAACCGAAGAAGAAAGAAAACGATGGTTGGAAAAAAATTCGGGTCCATTCCAGGAGTTGGAAGAAGACCCGGAATTCAGAAGGATTGTAAGAGAAGGTAATTGGGAAGAAGCCCGAGCCCGCCTTGAAGCGTTTAAAGAAAAACAAAAAGAAAAAGCATAAGTTTTTAAAATGACTTACGAATTACCAAAACTCCCGTATTCCTACAATGCCCTGGAACCGTACATCGATGCTAAAACGATGGAGATTCATCACACGAAGCATCACCAGGGGTACGTGGATAAACTGAACAAGGCGCTTGAAGGGCACGCCGATTTGGCGGAGAAACCGCTCGAGGATTTACTCCGGGCGCACAATTTACTGCCGGAAGAAATTCGGACGGCCGTTCGCAACAACGGCGGCGGCCATTTCAATCATTCTTTTTTCTGGAAAGTGATGGCGCCGAATATGGGCGGTGAACTTTCGGGCGATTTGGCGGAAGCAATCGGTAAAAATTTCGGAAGTCTTGAAAAATTTAAAGAAGAGTTCACTAACGCCGCTCTTAATTGGTTTGGTTCCGGCTGGGCTTGGCTCTCTTCAAGCGGCGGCAAGCTCGAAGTTTACAGTACGCCGAACCAGGACTCGCCCTTGATGGACGGTAAAATACCGATTCTGGGGCTGGATGTTTGGGAACATGCGTATTATTTGAAATATCAAAACAAGCGCCCCGATTATATTGCCGCTTGGTGGAGTGTGGTAAATTGGGCTGAGGTTGAGAAAAATTACGGCGAGTCTTTAAAATAAAACGTCCTCAATCTTGTAACATATGTTACAAGATTGAGGAAATGGAAATTATCGTTGTTTTTGCTGACATAAGGCAATTGTAAAAACGACGCGCGCCCCGACTTCCGAAGAAGGCGGGGCGCTGTTGCGTTGAGGTGG
>CAZGRD010000012.1:8157-17025 GCA_964528065.1 uncultured Candidatus Saccharibacteria bacterium | reverse complement strand
CACCCCGCTGAATATAAATTACTATTTGAATATCTCGAGAAACATTATGGATAACAATGTCACGGCAAGCAGATAAGGTCCTTATTTTTGATTTTGGCGGGCAGTACGCGCATCTGATTGCACGGCGGGTGCGGGAGCTGGGGTACGTTCCGCAAATCGTTCCCGCGACTTATTCAAAAGAAAAAATATTAGCTGATAGTGAAGTGAAAGCTTTGGTTCTTTCGGGCGGCGCTCGCTCCGTTTATGAAAAGAATGCTCCCAAATTCGATAAGCGTATTCTGCATTTGAATTTCCCGACACTTGGCATCTGCTACGGCCATCAGCTTATTGCCCATTTTTTGGGCGGGAGAGTGAAAAGAGGGGCGTCGGGGGAATACGGCAATGCGGATTTGAAAGTCGTTAAGCGAGGACTGCTCCTCTCCGGTATTAAGAATCCCTTTAAAGTTTGGATGAATCATCGCGATACGGTGGCGGGACTTCCTGCGGGTTTCCGGGTGCTTGCCAAGACGCAAACGACGCCCATTGCCGCATTTGATAATCCGAAAGCGGCAATATACGGGGTTCAATTTCATCCCGAGGTTAGCCACACCGATTTCGGAAAGAAAATCCTGGTTAATTTCCTTAAACTCGTTTCACTAAATCCAAAAATAAAGAGTCATTTCGATGCCAAGCAAATTATTAACGAGGCAGGGGTCGTTTTATACGGCAAACGGGCCATAGTCGGCCTTTCGGGAGGAGTTGATTCTTCAACGGCCGCCGTTCTTATTTCCAGGACCATCGGTAAAAATCTTTTGGCGGTATATGTGGATACCGGTTTGATGCGGCACGGCGAGACGGAGCAAGTTAGAAAGATTTTCCGGAAATTTCCTCTGCGATTCAAGGTTGTCCAAGCCGCTCCGCGTTTTTTCCGTAAACTGCGCGGCGTAAGTAACCCGGAAGAAAAACGGCGACGTATAGGGAAACTGTTTATCAGGATTTTTGAAGAAGAGGCAAAGAAGTTCAAGGCTCAATTTTTGATTCAGGGCACTATTTATTCCGATAGGATTGAGAGCGGTTTGACGAAGTACTCTTCTCGCATCAAGTCGCACCACAATGTCGGCGGTCTGCCGAAAAAGATGAAACTCAAGGTTTATGAGCCGCTTCGGGATTTATATAAGGATGAGGTGCGTCGCCTTGCCCGCCGGTTGGGATTGCCGTTGGAAATCATTCAACGCCAGGTTTTTCCGGGTCCCGGCTTGGCGATTCGGATTTTAGGCGAGGTTACGCCCGAAAAGGTTAACGTCGTGAGACGCGCCGATAGGATAATTCAGGAGGAATTGAAGCACGCGAACTATCTGAAAAAAATTTGGATGGCTTTTCCCGTGCTCTTATCGATTAAATCCGTCGGCATCCAAGGCGATGAGCGGACTTACAAATATCCTTTGGTTATCCGGATTGTGGAATCAAAAGACGCCATGACCGCGAATTTCTCGAAGGTTCCGTATAAGATTTTAGAAAAACTTTCTACCCGGATTACGAACGAAATAACGGAGGTGAACCGGGTTGTTTACGATATTAGCAACAAACCCCCGGCGACAATGGAATGGGAGTGATTTACCGGACTAACCCGCCGTGTCCCCAACAGGATTTATTATAAGTGAGGATTCTCTTTTTCTTCCCCTCGCCAGACAACTTCGGCTCGGGCGATTTCGTGGCTTCACCACTCAACCCTTCGCTCGCTTTAGATCTGGTAGTATGACGCGTCATACACCGGATAGCTCGCTCACCCTAAAGGGCTCCGCTGAAGAGTGGAGTGGTGAGTCTGGCTTAGGGAAGAAAAAGCTCATATAATAAATTCATGAATTAATTACTGAATTAATTCAGTAGTTTTAATACTAGATTCTTGATGAAGGCAATATTTTTTGAAAAACCGGGCGGGCTGGAAGTTCTCCAATATGGAGAGTTTCCAACGCCAAAACCACAAAAAGGTGAAGCGCTAGTGCGAGTGCGGGCGGCAAGCTTAAATCGTCTTGATATTTGGTTGCGCGAAGACAAAGAAAACGCTCGCAATATTCTAATGCCGCATATTCCCGGTTCGGATGCCGCCGGAATTATTGAAGAACTAAATGGCGAAAGCTCGCTGAAAGTCGGGCAAGAAGTGGTTTTAAATCCGGCCATTCCTTGCGGTACTTGTCCGCACTGCAAAAAAGGTGAGCCGTGCGAGCTTGTTAGAATTTTCGGTGTTAAGAATCAAGGTAGTTTTGCCGAATATATCACTGCGCCAATCTCACAATTTTACCCAAAACCCGGCAATATTTCTTTTGTTGAGGCGGCAGCGTTTCCACTCACGTTTTTGACTGCGTGGCATATGCTTGTTGGACGGGCGAACTTGCGAAAAGGCGAGACAGTTTTTATCTGGGGCGCTTCCGGTGGATTAGGTTCTTCCGCTATTCAAGTAGCAAAATATCTCGGCGCAAGAGTCATCGCCGCCGCTAAAACTGAAGAAGACGCTAAACAAATCCGCGAGATTGGCGCAGATGAAATTGTAATTTATACCAAGGCAAACATAGAAAACGAGGTAAAAAATCTAACGGATGGCCTGGGCGTTGATGTGGTTTTTGAGAGTGTCGGCGAAAAGACATGGAATGCTACGCTTGCAATACTTCGTCCGTTTGGGCGCGTTGTGATTGCCGGAACTACAAGCGGTGATATGGGTACGCAGGACTTGAGCGATATCTACGTTCGCCAACTTTCCATTTTTGGCGCAAGAATGGGCACAAAAGAAGAATTTGAGAAAGTTTTGGAGTTTATTGTGGCAGGAAAATTGAAACCGATTATTGATAAAACTTTCCCGCTCAAAGATACCGCAGAAGCACAGAAACGAATGGTAGAAGGGAAACATTTGGGTAAGATTGTATTGGAGATATAGTGAGAGACGTGCCAACATTGTCCCCTGGCAGCCGGGGTGGGAGTATGAAATAGTATGACGTGTCATACTACCCTGGTTTTGTATATTGTCTAATTCGCGCGAATGGTAGAATAATGATGGCCGCCGAAAAATTAAGAATGAACAAATTTGTAAAAAGCATTCGCAGTTTCACGACCCCAATTGAACCGTGGTGGACAATCATATTGGTACCGATATGGCAGGAGTTTATTTTTAGGTATCTGCCGTTCCAGTTTTGGTATCTACCAACCGATAATTTCTGGCTGGTTGGCATCGTGACATCCGTTATTTTTGCTTTAATCCACTGGTATTTTGGGAAATGGTTTGTGGCGGCGGCTTTTCTTGCCGGACTACTTTACTGGTGGGTTATGGTGAACTACGGTCTTATCGTAGCAATCGTGATTCACGCTGTCGTAAACACTAGTGATGTTATTTTTGGGTTGAGGCGTTTTTTCAAACCGCTAAAAAATTAGAATAACTGGTAGAATTAAGTGATGGATAAAATTCAAAATTTAATTGGGGAATTGATGAAGTTTACCAAAGCCGAGAGTGTTTTTCTCTATGGTTCAAGGACAAGAGAGGGTGACTTTTATCCCGATAGTGACTACGAAATAGGGGTTTTGATGAAAAAGGAGAATTATGTTGAGAGAACCAAAATCAAGAATAGGTTTGATATAAAAGACATAAACATTTTCCCGTTTCGTTACGAGAATTTTGTAGCCGGTGAACCGGACACGCCTTTTCAAAAATCTATTTATATGAGGGATATTATCGGAACCGGTAAAACTTTGGCCGGTGAGAAAGTGGTGGAAAATCTCCAACCGCCGGCTATCAGTTTATTAGACGTTATTCAGGACGTTAGGTTTAATTTGGGTCGCGCTTATGACGCGACCATATCTTGTAGGACGGGAGAGAAAACAACAGCAGCTTATTATTTTTCGAAGTCATGTCTTTTTGGCACAAGAAGTTACATTATCTTTAAGAAAAACCTTTTTCTAACTTCCTATAAAAATATTTTAGAAACATCTAAGACATTAGACCTGCAGTTATATCAAGACTTACCGGCATATGCTTTTGAATTGAGAGAGGGAAAAGGCGGCGTTGATAGCAGGAACCTGTTTTTAAACATTAGTTATTTGAACAAACTTGTGGAAAGAGAGATCGTGGCCGAATTTGAGAAGGAGGGTAATAAAATTTTGGTTGAATAATAAGAAAATTAGGGGAGGGATATTGACTAATGACTTATGACTAATGACAATTGGCGGCTGGCGACTTATTTTTATCCACAAATTGTACATTTTGTAATCAGCGAAAATCACTTTATACTTTGTTTAACAGGGACTCACTGAGTAATTTAAATATTGACGAATCTAATAATTAATGGTATTCTTCGATTATGAGGAAAAAGCTTAGACAACTTCTTAAATTAGACGAGAAATCCAAAGACTTAAATCTTTCGCCAGTTGAGAAAAGGGTGCTGGAAGGAGAACAGCGTTTTGAGGCGACTTACCACTCGAACAAGCTTGAGGGTAATAAACTTTCAAAAGGAGAAGCAAAGAAAGCCATATTGGCCGAGTAGTTGATGTATGGCAAAAGTTCAGAGCAAGAAGGATATTGATATTCTGGAACAGAGGGGCCTATGGGAGGCCTCTTCTTTCTTGCACAGGAGAATTAAGAAACTAATTGGTAAAAAGCAATCTTTGAGAATTGGCGACTTGAAAACGGCACATAAAATCATGTTTGACGTGGCCGGGCAGGCGGATATAGCGGGGAAATACAGGCGGCACAACGGGCCGGAATTGAGGAGAATTGACGGAACGCCTCTTCCTATAACTGACTGGCGGCAGATACCGGCGGTGATGTCGGAACTTGATTTTGTATTGCGTGAGGAGACAAGAAACCTTAAACTGCCCAAAAACGAGCGTGATTACAGGAAAGTTATTTTCTTGGCGGTGCGGCTGTCGCATCGCTTGGCGTGCATACACCCTTTTGTAAACGGCAACGGTAGAGCGTCGAGGTTGCTTTTAAACGCAATTTTAATTCGTGCCGGTTTGCCGGAAATCTCCATCAAAAAATCAAAACCGGCTTATCTAAAAGCGATGCGTCAAACCGATGACGGTAATTTCGATCTTTTGGAAAACATAGTCACAGACGGTTTACTGGAAGCGAAGAAAAAGCATATTGAGATTATAGCGAGGAAAAAACCGGAGTTGTCAAAATCCAGGAAAAAGAAGAAAAAGCGCCGTTTGCACAGAAGATAAACCGCCAAAAATTAGGGGAGAGAAATTAACTAACAATTAAGAATATGAAAACGAAATTTATATTGCACGGGGGGTTTGCCAAGGGGGCGGAGCAGGAAAATGACGCATTTTTCAGCGAGATTTTGAAAACCGCTCCGAATAGGGCAAAAGTATTGCTCGTTTATTTTGCGAAAGACGCCGACCGCATTGCCGATAGCAAAACCGAAGACGTCGAGCAATTCAACAAGAACAAGGGTGATAGAGTTTTGTCTTTCCAGGTGGCGGGAGAAAGTTCCTTTCCGGAACAAGTCAGAGAGGCCGACATCGTATATTTGGGCGGGGGACACTCGGATAAGCTTTTAGATGCTTTGAAAAAATATCCGAACCTAAGGGAATTATTCGAAGGCAAGATAGTTGCCGGGGATTCGGCTGGGGCGAACGTCCTCACGTCCGCTTTTTACAGCCAGAAGATAGGCGTATCGGAGGGGCTCGGGCTTGTCCCGATTAAAATAATCAGCCATTACTTGGAGGAAAATAAAGATAAACTCAATCATTTGAGATCCGATTTGGAAACGCTGTATCTCCCGGAGTATCAATTTAAGGTTTTTGAGATTTAAGTATTCGGAAAACCAGAGTAACTGGTAGAATTAGTAAGGTATGGAAAAGGACAGAAAAACTCAAATAGAGGAATTTACGGAAAAAGTAAAAATGGTGATGGAAAGTTACCAAAAGCGGCACCCCGCCGTAAGGGTGGACCGGGATTATTTTCCTTTCAAATGCACCGAGGAATGGGGCGAGTGCCTGCAGGCTTACCTCATGCTCACCGACCGGGGCCGGCAAAAGGAGAAAAGCAAGGAAGAAATCAAGGAGAAATTCGGGGAAGAGTTCGCCGACGTTTTCGCCTTTATTCTGCTTTTTGCCGAAAACGAGGGAATCGATTTAGCCGAGGTTCTGGAGAGGAAGTGGTTTACTAGACTCACAAAATAAGAGAAATGTTTGCTGGAAAAGTATGGGAGGAATGAAGACTCTAAAATTCAAAGACCATCTCGTATCCAAGATCCTAAATGGCTCGAAGGATATCACCTGGCGGCTTTTTGACGAAAAAAACTTGCAGGTCGGCGACGAACTGGTTTTGATAAACGCCGCCTCCGGTGAAGAATTTGCCAAAGCCGAAATTATCGGGGTGCGCGAGAAAAAGCTGGGCGAGATAGGGGAAGCGGATTTTGCGGAAAGAGGCACTAAAAGCGAGAGTCAGGAAAATCTCATCGCCCATTATCGCGATTATTACGGCGATAAAGTTGACTCAAACTCCATTGTGAAAATTGTGAAATTTAAGTTGTTGGAGGTCTTATAATAAACGGCGATTTGTCGCTTATTAAGTAACTAGTCGAAAAAAATTGTGGTATAGTTAAAAAATATGAAAGAAAAAATGCCCGGTCCGGAACAGCCCGGCGACGAACAACGTGAATTGTTTAACGAGGACGAGCTTGCGGACCCTGATAAGGATATGAAAAAACTGCTTAAAATCATCAAAGAAGCGGATATAAGAGGCAGAAAAGAAGAGAAAGGGAAAAAGAAGGGGAAAGCAGCCTAAAAACACCCCTAAAATCGCTCAAAAATGCTGTTTTTAAGCTTGTTTTTGCCTCTCCGGTATGATATAATACTAATGCCCAAAGCTCGGGCGTTTTTAATCCAAATATGTCAAAAGGAGCGGAAAAAGAACCAAGAAAAGAACAAAAAAACAGCTCATATACCGCCAAGGATATATACGTTTTGGAGGGGTTGGAACCGGTAAGGAAGCGCCCCGGAATGTATATCGGCTCGACCGGCGTTGACGGCTTGCACCACCTCATTTGGGAAGTCGTGGACAACTCCATCGACGAGGCGATGGCGGGTTTTGCCAAGCGTATAAAGATTGAGCTTTTGAAAAACAACCGGGTGGCGGTCACCGACGACGGCCGGGGTATTCCGGTCGACCTTCACAAGCAGACGAAAAAGTCGGCCCTGGAGACTGTGCTTACCACTTTGCATGCCGGCGGCAAGTTCGGCGGCGATTCGTACAAAGTCGCTGGCGGTTTGCACGGCGTGGGCGTGAGCGTAGTGAACGCCCTTTCGAAATGGATGCGGGTTGAAGTTTGCCGCGACGGCCATCTTTATTCCCAGGAATACCAATACGGCAAGCCGAAAACCAAAGTCAAAAAAGAAAATTCCTGCACGGGTTCCGGAACGAAAGTCATTTTCGATGCCGACCCGGAAATATTCCAGAAAATCGAATATGACTCCCATAAAATCCTGAGTCACTTCCGCCAGCAAGCCTACCTTACGAAAGGCGTGAGGATGGAGCTCGTGGACGAGCGGGGAGAAGCCCCGGTTTATTACGGTTTCTATTTCGACGGAGGTTTGAGTTCGTACGTGAGGCACTTGATAGGCAACGCGACGCCGATTCAGGACAATCTTTTCTACATCCACCGCAGTTACGAGAACGTCGAAGTGGAAACGGCCTTTCTCTATGTCGACGACGTCGAGTCCCAGGAGATGAGCTTCGCGAACAATATTTATACCGCCGACGGCGGCATGCATCTTACCGGTTTCCGTTCGGCCTTGACCCGGACTTTGAACGATTTTGCCCGCGCCGAGGGGTACATAAAGGAATCGGAAGAAAATTTCACCGGCGATGACGTTCGGGAAGGGCTCATTGCCACGATTTCGGTAAAAATTGTCCAGAGCAAACTGCAATTCGAGGGCCAGACCAAAGCCAGGCTCGGCAACACGGAGGCAAGAACGGCGGTTGAGGCTGTCGTCGCCGAAGCGCTCAAGGAATTTTTGGAACGGCACGCTTCGGACGGCCGGAAAATGATCGAGAAAAATCTTCTTGCCGCAAAGGCAAGAATGGCGGCGAAAGCGGCCAAAGACACGGTTCTCCGGAAAGGGGTTCTGGAAGGATTAACGCTTCCCGGCAAGCTTGCCGATTGTTCTTCCCGGAACGCTTCCGAATCCGAACTTTTTCTCGTAGAAGGCGACTCGGCCGGCGGTTCGTGCAAACAAGGCCGCGACCGCCGCATCCAAGCGGTTTTACCCCTGAAGGGTAAAATTCTGAACGTCGAGAAATCGAGAATCGATAAGATGCTTTTGAACAAGGAAATCAAATCGCTCGTTATCGCCCTCGGCACCGCCATTTCCGACAATTTCGACATCGCGAAACTCCGCTACCACAAGATAATCATCATGACCGATGCCGATGTCGACGGCGCCCATATCCGGACCCTGCTTCTCACTCTTTTCTACCGCTACTTCGTGCAGATTATAGAAAACGGCCATCTTTTCATCGCGAAGCCTCCTCTCTTCAGGATTCAGAAAGGCAAGAGCGTAAGTTACGTTTACAGCGACAAGGAGAAAGATAAAACTCTTTTGGCTTTGGGCGAGGGCGTCGGCATTCAGCGTTACAAGGGTCTTGGTGAGATGAATCCGACTCAATTGTGGGAAACGACAATGAATCCGGCTGTGCGGACCTTGAAACAGGTGAACATAGAGGACGCCGAAGAGGCGGACAAACTTTTCGACATCTTGATGGGAGCCGAGGTCGAGCCGAGGAAAAACTTCATCCAGTCGCACGCGACCTTGGTTAAAAATCTTGACACCTGATAAAACAGCATTCTTTCACTTTCCGTCACCGGGTGTCTCCTCGCTCCTGCGGCTCGGAGC
>CAZGRD010000012.1:2648-8057 GCA_964528065.1 uncultured Candidatus Saccharibacteria bacterium | reverse complement strand
TCGGAGCTCCGAGAGTTGCCGTCAAGCGAAAGAATGCTGTTTACTTGATTTATAGGTCATAATTTGGTATAAAACTTCAAGGTTTATGTTAAGCAAAATAAAATTATTTCTCGAGGAATCGCGCCGGGAACTGAAACGTGTAAACTGGCCGAGCCGGCAGGAGACGACCCGCTACACTCTTTTCGTAATCGGGTTTTCGATTGTGGTCGCGATTTTCCTCGGTCTTCTGGATTTCATCTTCCTTCAACTATTGGAAGGATTGATAATTTAAACATGACGGAACAAACAACGAAAACAAACCGCAACTGGTACGCCGTTCACACTTACGCCGGCTATGAAGACGCCGTTTCGCGCTACCTCAAGCAACGGATAGAATCGCTCGCGATGACCGACAAGATTTTCAACGTCGTCGTTCCCAAGGAAACGAAAATCAAAGTGAGAAGCGGCAGGCGCCAGATAAGCAAGGAAAAAATTTATCCGGGCTACGTGCTGGTTGATATGATTTTGGACAACGATTCCTGGTACGTGGTGAGAAACACGCCCCGGGTAACCGGTTTTGTGGGCGCGTCATCTGCCAAGCCCACCCCGCTTTCGAAAGAAGAAGTTGACGACCTGATGAAGCGAATGGGCGAGAAAGAGCCGACTTTCAAAATCGACCTGAAGGTCAACGAAGTCGTGAAAATTGTCGACGGTCCTTTCAAAGACCACGACGGGAAAGTGGCCGAAATCGACCACGAGCGGGGGAAGATAAAGGTGCTTGTCCCGGTTTTCGGCCGTGATACACTGGTGGAGCTGGATACGCTCCAGGTGCAGAGAATTTAAAATATGGCAAAGCCAATAAAAGCAAAATTAAAACTTGAAATTCCGGCCGGCGAGGCCAATCCCGCTCCGCCAATCGGTTCGTCGCTTGGTCCGCACGGCATCAACATCGGCCTTTTCTGCCAGCAGTTCAACGAAGCGACGAAAGGCATGGCCGGCGACATAGTTCCGGCGGAAATCACGATTTACCAAGACCGGAGCTTCGATTTCAAACTGAAAACCCCGCCGGCCTCGTCGCTTTTGAAAAAAGCGGCCGGCATCGAGAAGGGTTCGGCCGAACCGCATAAAACCAAAGTCGGCAAGGTGACGCGGGCGCAAGTCCGGGAAATCGCCGAGCGGAAGATGGAAGACCTGAACGCGAACTCCATCGAAGCCGCCGAGAAAATAATAGAAGGCACGGCCAAAAATATGGGCATCACCGTAGAGTGATGCCCGTCTTGGTATAATCAAGTCATATGTCTCCGGCCAACAACAATTCCGCCACCGTAAAGCACATCGTAAGCGGGGCCTTGGGATTTAAGGAGCGTTATATTCCCGATTACTCAAACTTGACGGCGGTGGTGAAAATTCTGAAGGACGCCGGTTACAGAATCGTTCTTACGCAGGGAGTGTACGACCTTTTTCATGTGGGCCACAAGCGGTATCTCGAGGAAGCAAAAAGCCACGGCGACATTTTGATTGTCGGCGTCGATACCGACGAGCTGACCAGAAAGCGTAAAGGCCCGAATCGGCCGTTCGACAAACTGGAAGACAGGGTGGAAATACTCTCGGGCCTGAAGTCGGTGGACATACTGACTGTCCGTAACGACAACGACCATCAGTACAAGCTTATAAAGCTTGTGAAGCCCGACGTGCTTATAATGTCGGAGACGACTGAAGATTTCGGCGACGAAGACAGAAGAAATCTCCTGAAATACTGCGGCGACGTGAAAGTTCTCCCGGCAAAGGCGGCAACCACGACAACGGCGAAACTCCGCCGGCTCATGATTGGCGGAATGGAGCAGTTGGGTGATAAAATTAAACTGGTCATCAACGAATTTTTAGGCGGCATAGATTATGAAAGCGGCAATCGCGTACATACCGGTGATTCACAAGGGGCATCGGGAGTTTTGCCAAAAGGTAAAACCGGACGTGCTCTACGTTCTCGGACAAAGCATTCTCGCTAAGTTTCCGATTTTGGAAAGGGATGTCCGGGCTCTCCCGCCCGAGGAAATAGTTGTTTCCGCCCGGGCGCTTAATCTCGCTCCCAAAGTAGAAGTTCTCGAAGAAAAAGACATTTCCGGTCTTTCCGAGGCGGAGATAGTTTTTGCCGAAGACGAAGTGACGCGGGTACTAGAGGCGGAGTATTTTAAAGACAAGCCCGTCTCTTTCGAGCGGGTGTTTCTCCGCTGGGATAAAATGGGCGCGGTTACTTCTTATCCCGTTTCTCCCGATATAGTCATATCGAAAAAAGATTTTGATAAGAAATTAATTGAACTTGCCAGCAAGGAAGCCGAGAAAAGCTCCGATTGGTGGCGGCAAGTCGGCGCCATTCTCGTAAAAGACGGGGAAGTCATATTATCGAACTTCAACGCGCACAAGCCGACCGAAAACGCTCCCAACATCGACGGCGACCCGAGAAGCAATCTGAACGCCGGCGAGGGACCGGGAATTTATACTTCGCTTCATGCCGAGGCGGGGATTATCGCCGAAGCCGCCCGAAAGGGAATTTCGCTCGAAGGCGCCTCGCTCTACCTTACGACCTTCCCTTGCTCGAACTGCGCCACGCAGATAGCGGAAACCGGCATAAAGGAAATTTATTTTGCCGGCGGTTACTCCAACCTTAACGGCGAAAGAAACTTGAAAGCCGCCGGGATAAAAATCATCCGCGTATCCCAATAAAAAATTTCACCTGTTCTTCGCCCCGTTTGGGCGAGATGATTTGGAAATGAAGGTGCTTCACGCTCGCGCCGGACAAGATCGGATCGCCGAAGCGGAAACCGATCGCGCCGCCCCGAATTCCCGTTTCTTTTTCCGTCATTTTTACGATTTCAACAAGTTCTTCGCTCGCGCCGGATTCGAGTTCGCCGATGTCCTCAACGTGTTTTTTGGAAATCACAAGCTTGTGGACGTTTTTGCCCGGATAGGGCCACTGATTATCGGTGACAAGCCAGTATTTTCCTTCCCAAGTGACCGGTTCTTTGTGGTAAAGAGAAAGATTTTCCGGGCAGAAAGGGCAGTGCCCTTTCTGACGGATTATCCGCATTGTCTTTAATTGATACCCGGTTCGCACGGCGGCAAATTCGACGTAGCGAAGGTTAGGCGAATAGGTTTCAAAAACAAAGCCGCATTCGTCGCCTTCTTTCTTTTCTCCCGGTTTCGTTGAGACAAGATTCCATTCTTCCGGCGGGAGAGCGGGGAAAAGAGTGTCGCCGTCGCCCAGTGCTTTGTCGACGCGGGTGATGAGGATTTTTTCGGTATAGGGTAGAGCTTGTTTGTAGATTTCGCCTCCGCCGCAGATGAAAATATTTTTGTTGTTTTTGATTTCGTCTTCTTCAGCGAGCTTGAACGCTTCTTCGAGCGAAGAAACTATTTCCGCTCCGTCGATTTTTAAATCGGTTTGGCGGCTCACGATGATATTTCTCCGGTCGGGGAGAGGGCGGAAGCCCGGCGGGAGCGATTCCCAGGTTTTTCTTCCCATCACGACCGTGTGGCCGGAAGTCACGGTTTTAAAATGCTCCATGTCGCTCTTCAAGCGCCAGGGGATAGCGCCTTTTTTTCCGATGAATCCGTCTTTTGAGACGGCAACGATGATTATTATCATGGATTTATTCCGTAACCGGGATGTCGTTCATCGCCGGAAGAGGGTCGTAATCGGTAAGTTCGAAATGCTCCGGCCGGAAGGCGAAGATGTCTTTTATCGAGGGGTCGGTAATCCGGAGAGTCGGGAAAGGACGCGGCTCCCGGGCGATTATTTCTTTCACTTTTTCCACCTGGTCTTCGTAGATTTGGCCGTCGTGGATGGAATGAGTGAAGGTATGCGGTTCGTAGCCGGTCACCTGGGCGAGCATCAAGAGCAGGGCGGCGTACTGAATCATGTTGGAGGGCACGCCGATGGGGACGTCGCCCGAGCGCTGGTCCATCCGCATAAACATTTTTCCGTCAAGAATGGTCACCTGAACGTCGCCGTGGCAGGGCGCGACGACGACTTTGCGCTGAAGGTCGTCGTGCTGAAGGCAATAATAGGGAATCCAAGGGGTAACGCGGTGAGTGCGGAGCGACGGGCGCTCCTTGATTTGTTTTATGAGATGGAACCACTGATTGAAACGGCCGCCGTCGGGTGTGGGCGGATAATAACCCGGACCGTAGGCACCCGGGCCCATGTCGCCGGCTTCCAGGCCGAATTTGGCGCATTTTTCGGGCGTAACCCAGGTAGCCCACCACCCGGCCCAGGTTTTTTCGTCGCCGTATTTGCGGAGCTCGTCCAAAGTCCGGGCGCCGTTTATGAAAGCGATGATTTCGGAAATCGGTTTCCGCCAGAAACCGATCTTTCGTTCGGTGATTAAGGGCACGCCGTTTGCGACGGGGAAGACCATGTTCGGCAGGGTCGCCACGGTGTAAGTGCCTTTGGTCTGGTACGGGGTTTTGGTATAAATCCCATCTTTTAAGATTATCTTGAGAAGATTCCGGTACTGATAGTCGGGCGTCCGCTCGTTGTAGGGTTTATAAATCGGCATTAGCTGGTATTATACAAGAATATAGTAATATTAGAAATATGAGTTTTCTTCCGACAATCGGCCTTGAGGTTCACGTTGAACTGAAAACCAGGACAAAAATGTTCTGCGCCTGTCTTAACGACCCCGAGGAAACAAGACCCAACGTAAACGTCTGCCCGATTTGCCTTGGCCATCCCGGTACGCTACCCACGGCAAACAAACAGGCGGTGGAAGCGGTCATTAAACTGGGCCTGGCCTTGGGCGGAAAAATCGCCAAGGACTCGCACTTCGACCGGAAAAGCTATTTTTATCCCGACCTGCCCAAGGGGTATCAGATTTCCCAGTACGAAAAGCCGCTCGTGGAAGGCGGACTGTTGAACGGGATGAGAATCCGCCGCGTTCATCTGGAAGAAGATGCGGGACGATTGCTTCACGAAGGAAGTCCTTTGGAGGGCCGAGGACGACCAACTTCGTTGGTCGACTTCAACCGGGCCGGGGTGCCTTTGATGGAGCTCGTGACCGAGCCGGACATAAAAAACGCCGGGGAAGCGGTTAATTTCGCGAAAGAACTGCGGTTTATAATGCGCTATCTCGGGATTTCCGATGCCGATATGGAGAAAGGGCAGATGCGGATTGAAGCGAACATCAGTTTGTCCGCCGGCGATGGCGGAATGGGCACCAAAGTTGAAGTCAAGAACATCAATTCTTTCCGGGCGGTTTATGAAGCCATCGAGTACGAGCTTGAACGGCAGGAAAAGCTTTTAAACGAAGGCAAAAAAGTTATTCATGAGACGCGAGGTTGGAACGAAGCGAAAAAACAAACCGTCGGCCAGCGCACCAAAGAAGAAGCTCACGATTACCGCTATTTTCCGGAACCGGATTTGCCGCCTCTTAG
>CAZGRD010000012.1:0-2548 GCA_964528065.1 uncultured Candidatus Saccharibacteria bacterium | reverse complement strand
AAAGACATACTTCTCAAGATGTTCGAGACCGGTGATGACCCCGAGGCCTTGAAAAAAGAAGAAAAACTGGAATTCATCAGTAACGAGGAGGAATTGAAGCTTTTGGCCGAAGAAATAATCGGAAAAAATCCGAAGGCGGTGGAGGATTACAAGAAAGGGAAAGCGGAAGCGATTCAGTTTTTGGTGGGGCAGGTGATGGCGAAAACCCGCGGTCAAGCCAATCCCGAAGTTTTGAGAGGGCTATTTAAGAAACTTCTCGGCTAGTTTATGTACTCCATTTATTCACGGCCGTGAATAAATGGAGTTGATTGGAAATTAGTTTTTCAAGAATTTCCTTATCAACTTTTCAGTTTCTTTGAAAGAATCCACCCAACGGACGTCGGGCTGAGCCCGAAACCACGTCATCTGCCGCCTCGAAAAACGGCGGGAATTTTTTTTGATTTCTTGAATCGCGCTTTCCAAAGTCGTTTCGCCCGAGAGATAGGGGATGAGTTCTTTATAGGCGATGGTGCCGCGCAAGGCATAGGTATTTTTACCGTACTTCTTCACCAGATTTTTTACTTCACCGACCAATCCCTTTTTGATTTGTTCGTCAATCCTTTTTTCAATCCTTTCGTAGAGTTTTTCACGCGGTACCTTGATGCCGATGACGAGAGTATCAAAAAGAGGCTTGCCCTTTTTCCTTTGTTCGGAAAAAGGTTTTCCGGTTTTCGCGATTACCTCAAGCGCCCGGATAATCCGGCGTTTGTTTCCGGCGGTAATTCTTGCCGCTTCGGGATCGAGCTTCTTCAATCTTTTCTCCAGTTCTCCGAGGGCGAGTTTTTCCAGTTTAATCCTTAAGTACTCATCCGCTCTTACTTTCGGAATTTTCAGATTGTAGAGGACGACGTTCAAGTAAAGGCCGCTGCCGCCGACCAAAATAGGCAGTTTATTTTTCTTCGAAACTTCGCGGATGTTGCGCAGGCAGAGGTTTTTGAACCGAAGGACGTTAAACGCGGTTTTGGGACTCAAGGAGTCAACGAGGTATTGGGGGTAAGATTTATCCTTGGCTGTGCCGATATCCATTCCTTTGTAAATCTGGCGGGAATCGGCGGAAATAAGCTCGCCGCCAAACTTTTTGGCGAGCCGGACGGCAAGAGCTGTCTTGCCGGAAGCGGTGGGGCCGATGATGGCGATTATCTTTTTCATAGTTGAACTCATATGAAATTATAGCTAATATTTAACTAGCAGTTTCGGTTTCCCCTTAAAGGAGGTGAGGCTTATGAGTCGCGAGAAGCTCAGAAAGAACCTCCTTGAGGCGGTACGGGAATTCGGGCAAGCCTTCAATCTCCGGCCGAAGTTGGTCGCGGAGTGGGCCGATGGTATCCGGAAAGACATAAACCGCATTGCCATCCTTCCGGTCGGCGAGGGACAGAACCTCGTTTGGACCAAAGAGGGCGGGAAGCGCAAACTTGTCTTCCAGACACCAAAGTCCCACACGGAGGTCGGGACCGCTTTCAATAAGTGGCTCTCGATGCCCTGGACTTCCGAGTTGAGGAAGCGCGGTATCGCTATCATCAGTCTTGCTCCGCACAGTCCTCGTGCCGAAGAAGTTGTGTGGGGTAAAGATGAAGATGTGCTTCCTCCCGAGCCGTCTCAAGCGAAGCGATGAGCCGCCGTTCCGTCCCGGACCGGCGGCTCTCACTTTATCCTTAACTCTTGTTCAGGGTGGTATACTTAAGTATACCACCTTCTCCTAAATTCGATTGAAAATTTATTTTCTTTCCTTTATTTCTTTGACGATTTTTTCAATGAATCTATCAATACTTACAGTCTCCGTTTCTTTTTTGTGGCGTTCCCTTACGTTTACGGTTTTTGATTCCACTTCTCTGTCGCCGACCACGAGAATATAAGGGATTTTTTGCATCTCCGCTCCTCTTATTCTTTTGCCGAGAGTTTCGTCGGTTGGTGCGAGTTCAGCCCGGATATTGCTGTTTTTCAGTAGCTCAAAAACTTTTTTGGCGTAGGTTTCCTGCTTTTGGCTCACCGCGATCACGATTGTCTGGACCGGCGAGAGCCATGTCGGGAAGGCACCGGCATATTTTTCGATAAGAAAAGCCATGGTCCGTTCAATTGCGCCTATGGAAGAACGGTGAACTACAAAACAGCGTTTTTCTTTATTGTCTTCACCGACGTAGGTGAGGTTGAATCGGTGCGCCGAAGAAAGGTCGTATTGGACGGTAAAAGCGGTGTCTTCCTTGCCGTTTACGTTTTTCATCTGAACGTCTATTTTTGGGCCGTAAAACGCCGCTTCGTCTTTGGCTTCTTCAAACCTCACTTTTCGTTGCTTCATCAATTTACGCAGAAGGTTTTCCGCTTTTTCCCATCCGGCGTTGTCTTTGAAATATTTTTTGGTGTTTTTGCGGTCACCCAAGGAAAGTTGGTAACTGTAATCTTTTCCGAATTTCAGGCCAAGAACGCCGTTTGCGTATTCGATGAGGTCGAGTGCCTGACCCATTTCGTGAACGGTCTGCTCTTCGTTGGCGCAGATTACGTGGGCGTCGGCGAG
>CAZGRD010000011.1:14392-17878 GCA_964528065.1 uncultured Candidatus Saccharibacteria bacterium | reverse complement strand
GATAAATCTCTTCCGTGACAAAAGGCATGAAGGGATGAAGCATTTTTAGGCATTCCCCGAGTATTTTTTCGAGCGTTTTGTAAGCCGCCAATCTGTCTTCAGCGTTCTCGCTTCGGAGGCGCGGTTTTGCTTCCTCGATAACCTTATCGGCGAAATCGTGCCAGATATAGTGGTAAATTTTTTCGGCTGCCAAATGGAATTCGAATTTTTCCAGGTGTCTGGTGACTTGGGCTTTGATTTTCTCCAGTTTGTTTAAGTTTGTCTTGTCTTTTGCCGTTAACCTAAAGCTCTTCCCGACTTTTACTTCGTTCATCGCGATAAATCGGGCTATGTTCCAAACCTTGGTGGCAAAATTGCGATAACCGCGGATTTTGTCTTCGGATATGGTGCTGTCCTTGCCGGGCGTGTTTCCCGCAACGAGCGCCATTCTTACCGCGTCCGTGCCGTAAACGTCGGCAACGCCAAGTGGGTCAATTACATTGCCTTTGGACTTGGACATTTTTTGGCGATCCTTGTCGCGGATGAGGCCGTGCAGGTAGACCGTCTTGAAAGGCAGTTCGCCGGTGCGGTAAATGCCGAACATCACCATTCTTGCCACCCAGAAAAAGAGAATGTCGGCGGCCGTTTCCAGAACGTCGGTGGGATAAAACGTTTTATAGTCCTTACCCTTCGGATAGCCGAGGGCAATGAACGGCCATTGGCCCGAGGAGAACCAGGTATCAAAGACATCCGGGTCTTGCCGCCAGTCCGGTCCGGGACTTTCCGCGCCGATTTTTATTTCGTCGCCGCGGAACCAAGCCGGGATTCTTATTCCCCAGATAATCTGCCGGGAAATGTTCCAATCGCGAATGTTATTGAGCCAATGGAGAAAAACCTTTTTGGAATGAGCGGGGTAGAAAACGATTTTATTTTTTTTGACTGCTTCAATTGCGGGTTTGGCCAAAGGTTTCATCTTAACGAACCATTGCGGTTTGGGCAGAGGTTCCAGGGTTTTTCCGCATTTATAGCAGGTGGCGACTTGGTGCAGATAATCATCGTCGGTTTTTTCCAGAATACCCGCCCCTTTCATTTTTTCGGCAATCAGTTTTCTGGCTTCCGCGACTTTTAGGCCCTTAAATTCGCCGACATCGCCCGTGAGCCGGCCGTTTTCGTCGATAATCACTTTCGGCCCCGGGATTTCTCCCTTATGGCGGGTCCATATTTCGAAGTCGGTGACATCATGTGCCGGAGTGACCTTGACGACGCCGGTGCCGAATTTCGGGTCAACCGCTTCGTCGGCGATAACCTTGAATTTCAAAGGGCCCAGCACTCCCTCCGCTTCGATGGTTTTACCCACGTATTTTTTATAGCGTTTGTCTTTGGGATTTACGGCAAGCGCCGTGTCGCCGAACTTCGTCTCCGGCCGGACGGTTGCAAGCGTAAGCGGCCCGTATTTGATGAAATAAAGAGGGTCTTTTTGCTCTTCGTATTTGACTTCCAGATCCGAGAGGGCTGTTTTATGTTTAGGACACCAATTCACCACCCGGAGGTCGCGGTAAATCAACCCATCTTCGTACATTTTTTTGAAAGTGACATAAACTTGGTTTATAACATCGGGGTCAAGGGTGAACATTTCTCGCGACCAGTCGCAAGAGCTCCCTAGGCGGCGTAACTGGCCCTCCATCATTTTCTTGTTATTTTGAGTGAAATCCCAGATTTCCCTCCAGAGCGTTTCGCGGTTCATTTGAAACCGGTTGCGTCCTTCACACTCCAGTTTTTTGTCGAAAACAACTTGGGTTTCGAAACCGGCGTGGTCGGCGCCCGGAAGCCAAAGCGCCCTTCGGCCGCGCATACGCCAAAAACGTATCATTATGTCTTCCAGGGTTACGAAAAGCGCGTGGCCGATATGGAGAGCGCCGTTTGAATTCGGCGGCGGCATGATAATCGTGAAGGGCTTCCCGTGTTTTTTAGGCAGGTTGTCCGGGTTGAAAAAACCGGACTTTTCCCAAAGTTTGTAGATTTTGTCCTCCAAACTTTTGTGGTCGTAGCGGGTATCAAGCATACGCTTAATTATAAATGTAAAAGGGTTTAATCGTAAATCTTTTAGATAACGGTTTATTCGTCTTTATTTTCATTGATAGTTCGTTATTTGTTTCATTTCTTTCCATATGGTATAAATTGAATATGGCCAAAACCGCTAGGGATGCTCGGCGACACATCAGAGAATTAAGCCAATTTTTTGCAGATGTTAAGTTCGTTACTGAGCAAGCAGTGGACGATTTCTTAAAACAGCACCAACAAAAAGTTTATCTGAAACAAAGTTTAAAACGTCTTGAAACGAGGAGGTTTTTGATTAGAAGAGAAGACGCGGTTTATCCGACCAAAAGCGGTTCAATGTTTTTCAGAAAGCAAAAATTATTAGCCGATAAAAAATCAATCACAAAAAACTGGGACGGTAAATGGAGACTGATTAGTTTTGACGTACCGGTGGGGGACGATAAAAAACGTTATCAATTACGCAGCCTCCTTAAAGAATTTGATTTTTATCAACTTCATAAAAGCGTTTGGGTCTGTCCCAATCAACTTGCCGAAAATTTTTGGAAATTAATTATTGATTCAGATTTAGATAAATATTGTAAAGTGATGACTGTTGATATTATTGAAGGCGACGAAGGACTGATAAAACATTTTAAGCTTTGATATTTCAACTTCTTCCATATGGAAGAAGTTGAGATAGGGAATATTTATAGAGATTGCTTGCGGCGGTTTGCAAGAATAGATGAAGGGAGGGTAGTATTAAAGAAAAAGGTCGACAAATTTTATAAAAATTTATGGGATTTGAACAATCGGATTCAGGAAACCAAGAAACATTAAGACAAAAAGCAGTCGAGCAATTAAGAGAAATGGATCGAAGAATGAGAAAAGAATCGAGATACTAAAGGGCCTCAACTTATAAATTCAAATTCGCCCGGGCGCGAGTCGCGCGGTTCTTCAAATATTGGGGTTACCCCGCGCGACCAATTGGTACTTTTTGTTGCGCAGCGTTCCGAAGTACGCCGCTGCGGCAATCATCGTTGCATTATCGGTATTATATTTGAAGTCCGGCACAAAGAATTTTAAGCCGAGCGCTTTTGCTTCCTTCGCAAGCGTTTTTCGCAGCAGTTTATTTGCCGCGACGCCGCCGCAGAGTACCATTGATCGAATGCCCGGCAGCGTTTTTGAGGCGTCTATGGTTTTTTTAACAAGCGTATCAATAGCCGCTTGCTGGAACGAAGCGGCGACATCAGCCTTGTTTACCTTAGGATTATCGCGGAGATAGTAGAGCACCGACGTTTTTAATCCCGAAAAACTGAAGTCAAAACCCTTTTTGTTTATCATCGGTCTTGGGAAACGGATTGCGTTAGGGTTTCCAAGAGAAGCGAGTCTTTCAAGTTCCGGTCCGCCCGGATATGGAAGACCGAGCATTCTGGCAACTTTATCGAACGCTTCGCCGACCGCATCGTCCCG
>CAZGRD010000011.1:11609-14292 GCA_964528065.1 uncultured Candidatus Saccharibacteria bacterium | reverse complement strand
CCTTGGCCTCGATAGTTTCTTTGGCCTGGTAATCTATTAAAACAAAGGTTTTATGCGCGAATATTTCACCGAAGCCGTGGTTTTGGGGCAGAAACCTTCCGGTTCAGAAGACCGGATTGTTAATTTATACACCAGGGATTTCGGCAGGTTGGAAGCCAGGGTCGTCGGCGGAAGAAAAATAATTTCGAAACTTTCTCCCCACCTCGAAGAAGGGAATTTGGTTGAGGTGCGCCTTGTCGAAAAAAATAAATTCATACTGGCCGATGTTCTGTCGAAAAAAAGATTCGGCAAGAACCCGGCTATTTTCGAGGTTTTATTTTTATTGAAATCTCTTTTGCCGGAACTTGTTCCCGACCTGAGGTTATGGCACGGTTTTCTCCGAGGTCTGGAAAAAATGAACTTGGATAAGAAGGCTTTTCTGAAATTTCTCGGTTACAACGCCCTTTTCGCGAAATGCGAAAACTGCGGGGACCATAAAGTCGGTTATTTTTCCTTGGCTGACCAGGTATTTCTCTGTCGCCGGTGTTTTGGCATGTTGCCGTCCCGTCGGTTCGAATTGATTGCTATATAATTAAGAAAACCGTTCTATGGCAGAAACCCGAAAAAAATCCGTCGAGGACAAAAAAAGACCGAGACCAAGAAAAGAAGAAATCCGGGAACCCGGCATGCCGCCGTGGTTCAAAAAGCTGGTTTTCGCCGTTTCGGTTATTGTTCTGCTTATTGTGCTCGGTACCGCCGCCTTTTTCATAAACATCTTCGGCGGCGGAGGGAGCAAAGTCGTTATCGAAGTGGAAGGACCGAAAGAGGTCGTGCGAGGCGTTCCTTTTGAAGTGGATGTAAGCATCAGCAACGAAACCGATTCGCTTGTTACCGGCGCCGAGCTCAATTTGTCTTTGAGCGAAGGGATCAAGAACTTGGGGGATCTGAATGAGGGCGGCATTTTTACCGAACAAATCGGCGATTTTGGGGGAGGGAGCTTAGCTAAAAGGACGTACCGGTTTTTGGCGGTCGGCGGCGACGGCGAAAAAGAGGCCGTTTTTGGCCTTTCTTATTTTTCTTCCCATCAGAATCGCTTTGAGACGAAGGCGAATTGGAAAACCCAAATTAGCGGCTCGGCCGTCGAGCTTTCTGTCCAAAAACCCGAACAGATTTTACCGGGCTCGGTTTTTGAGCTCAATATTCAGTACGAAAACACTTCCGACCTCGACTTGCCGGAGGGGGTTTTGGAGTTGAAATACCCGTCTTCTTTCAGATTTTCGGGCGCGAGCCTGACCCCGGATTCCCTGAACAATTATTGGCGGCTCGGCGAATTACGGAGCGGTTCGAGCGGCAAGCTTGAAGTGAGAGGTATTCTTGAAGGCAGCGACGGCAATTCTTTTGTTTTGCCCGTAATTTTCAGCGCCAGGTTTTTGGGCGAAGATTTTCCGATAGCGGAAGAGGAAGTAGAGCTTACCGTTTCTCCCTCTCCGGTCGGTCTCAGCCTCCAGGTTAACCGTCGGAGCGATTATGTGGCGAGAATCGGCGACCGGCTATCTTACACCATTCGATACGAAAACTTGAGCGGCATTGCCTTGACCGATGTCGTGATAAAAGCGGAACTCACCGGCGATCTCTACGACTTTTCCAGCTTTACTTCGAACGGAAGGGCCAATCCGGCGGCTCATACCGTCGGTTGGGACGTTTCGAATATTCCGGCGTTGCGGCTCGTTGACGCCGGTTCGTCGGGCGAAGTCGGCTTCGAGATAAAAGCCAAAGATCAGTTTCCGATAAGCCGCTTGAACGACAAAAATTTTTCTCTCCACCTTGATGTTGAATTTACTTCCCCTTCGGTGCCTTATTATATTTCCGCCTCCGAGACGAGGGCCGAGACGAGCTTGGAAACGAAAGTGGCCGGTTTGATTCGGGTTGATGCCAAGGCTTTTTACCGTGACACCGTGTCGAAAATAGTAAACGAGGGGCCGATGCCGCCCAAAGCAGGCGAGCCCACGGAGTACACCGTCCACTTGCTCATTACGAACTACGGAACGGATGTGAGCAACGTTTATATGAGAGCGTTTCTTCCTCAGAACGCGGATTGGACCGGGGTCGTAAAAAGCAACATTGATACGGTTCCGCTCTACAACGAGGAAACGAGAGAAGTATCCTGGAAAATCGATAAAATCCGGGCGACAAAAGGAATTTTAGACGAACCGCTTGCCGCCGTTTTTCAGATAAAAGCGACGCCCAACTCTTCGGATTTGGGCAATTTCCAGGGGCTTGTCTCCGCAACGGTTATTTCCGCGACCGACGACTTCACCGGTTTGGAGCTCACGGGCTCCGATATTGCGCTAACCACTTCCTTGCCCGATGATGTAACCGTGGGCCAGAACGGCGGCCGCGTCGTGCCGTAGAGAATCATAGGTCCGATAGGTCTAATAAGTTTGATAGGAACAATGACGACATTAGAAAAAATAGTAGCGTTTGCCAAACGGCGGGGATTTGTTTATCCCGGCTCGGAGATTTACGGAGGAATCGCCGGTTTTTACGATTTCGGCCATTTAGGCAATGAGCTTAAATTCAACATCAAGCAATCCTGGTGGCGCGACGTCGTCCGGTTGCGTGACGACGTCGTGGGTTTGGGCTCCGCGACCGTTCTGAATCCGAAGGCCTGGGAGGCCTCGGGCCATGTCGGCGGTTTTTCCGA
>CAZGRD010000011.1:10188-11509 GCA_964528065.1 uncultured Candidatus Saccharibacteria bacterium | reverse complement strand
GCCGAAGATTCGGCATCCGTCGCCTATCTCCGACCTGAAACCGCCGGCGGAATTTTTACGAACTTTAAAAATTACATCGATACGATGCGGCTTAAGATTCCTTTCGGCATTGCTCAAATCGGTCGGGCGTTCCGGAACGAAATAAATCCGAAAGATTTTATTTTCCGCACCCGCGAGTTCGAACAGATGGAAGTGGAGTATTTCGTCCGCCCGAAAGACGCCGACAAAGCTTTCAGGGATTGGGTAAAAGCCAGATTGAACTGGTATAAGAACATTGGTTTGAAAAACGTAAAACCAAGGGAGCAGTCGCCGGAGGAAAGAGCCCATTATTCCAAGGCGACGGTTGATATCGAATACAAATTCCCGTTCGGCATGCAGGAGATAGAAGGAATCGCAAACCGCGGCGATTTCGATCTTAAAGCTCATGAAAAGGGCTCGGGCGCGGACCTCAAGTATTTCGACGAAGAAGCCAAGGGAAGGTATCTGCCTTATGTGATCGAGCCATCGGCCGGCGTGGAACGGATTATGCTCGCGCTTCTTTGCGAGGCCTACACCGAAGAAAAAGACCGGGTTGTTTTGAAGCTCCGGCCGCAACTTGCGCCCTATAAAGCCGCTGTTTTTCCGCTTCTTGCCAATAAACCCCAACTCGTCAAAGTCGCAAGAGACATTTACGAAGACTTAAGGAAGAATTTTATGGTTGCTTGGGACGACCGGGGCAATATCGGCAAGCGCTATTACAGTCAGGACGAAATCGGCACGCCTTACTGCATTACCGTTGATTTCGACAGTTTGGATAACAAAGACGTTACCGTTCGCGATCGTGATTCAATGAAACAGGTAAGGGTAAAAATTAAAGAATTGGGAGTTTACTTAAAAGATAAATTGGATTTATGAGTTTCCGAAAGAAAGTTCTTCCGAACGGCATGCGGCTTATTTTGGTGCCCAAAGCCGATAGTTTCACGACTACGGTTGCGGTTTCGGTGGAAGCCGGTTCCAAATACGAAACTAAAGACATAAACGGCCTTTCTCATTTCCTGGAGCACATGTGTTTCAAGGGAACCAAAAAGAGGCCGAGGGCAATTGACATTTCTTCCGAGCTCGACGGGATGGGAGCAAGCTACAACGCTTTCACCGCCCAGGAGATGACTTCTTATTATGTCAAAGTCCGTAATGAATCGCTGAACAAGGTTTTAGACGTCATCGCCGACATGTATTTGAATCCGGTTTTTGATGAGAGCGAAATCGAGAAAGAGCGGGGAGTGATTATCGAAGAAATAAATATGTACGAAGATACGCCCCAGCGGAGAGTCCAGGAGTTTTT
>CAZGRD010000011.1:0-10088 GCA_964528065.1 uncultured Candidatus Saccharibacteria bacterium | reverse complement strand
GTTCGAGAGGAACAGGCAAAACCCGCCGAACTCATAAAACACAAGGATTCCGACCAAACTCATCTTGTCTTGGGTTTCCGGGCCTTTGACGCCTTCGACGAGCGCCGTTTCGCTCTTGATGTTTTAGTCGACATCTTGGGCGGCGGGATGTCTTCCCGGCTTTTCCAGAAGATTCGGGAAGAGCTTGGCGCGGCCTATTACGTCCGGGCCGGGACCGATTTTTACTCAGACCACGGCCTCGTTTCGATGTCGGCCGGCGTCGACCATAAAAAAATGGAAGCGGTGATTGAAGCGGCTCTCGAGGAGTTTGCCCGTTTCCGGAACGAAGAAGTGGTTGAAGAAGAGCTCGAGCGGGCTAAAGAGCACCTCGTCGGCCAGCTTTTCCTTTCACTCGAAACTTCCGACGAGCTGGGCTTTTACTATGCTCTTCAGGAAATCCAAAAACTGCCGATTATGACGCCTGAAGAGCTCGCCGTCAAAATCAAGGCGGTTACGCCCGGGGAAATAAAAAGCGTGGCGAACGACTTATTCAAGAACGAAGGCCTGAACCTGGCGGTCATCGGTCCTTTCAAAGAAAAATCTTTTGGTGGTATACTAAAAGCATAATGGAGAAAATCACCCGTTTTGAAGTAAGCTGGAAAATATTTTGGCAGATTTTCGCCTTTGTTACGGTTATTTTGGTTCTTTACCTCGCTCGCCAGGCTTTCGGCGTGCTCCTCGTTGCTATCGTGATTTCTCTCGGCCTTGAACCGCTCATAAGTTTTTTGGAGAAGCGGGGGATCAATCGTCTTTTGGGAACTATTTTCGTTTTTCTGGCGGGTCTTTTAGCTTTAACCGCCGTTCTCTATTTGTTCGTTCCTATTCTTGCCGTCGAAGTCGGGCGGTTCTTGGGCGACGTGAACCAGGTTATCACCGATCTTGTCGGTTTCGGTCTCCCTCAAAAAGTTATTCACGATTTTGCGCTCTCGTTCGACAAAGCACTCGGATTTCTTTCGGCGGCCCAAACCTCGATTACCGTCGCGATCGGCGCCATTTTCAACCGCATTATTCTCGTGCTTGCGACCGTGGTTCTTTCCTTTTATCTTTCGGTTCAGAAAGAAGGCACCGACCGGCTCTTGATGGTGATCTTACCGGACACTTACGAGAAACCGGTTCTTACCATTTTTAACAACTTCAAATTGAAAATAAGGCGCTGGTTTGCGGCTCAATTGGGTTTGAGTTTGGTTGTCGGCGTCATTATGAGTCTGGGTCTCTGGCTTTTGGGCGTCCGCTACGCTTTTACCCTTGGAATCATCGCCGCCATTCTGGAGTTGGTGCCGCTTATCGGCCCGATCATCGCCGGCGCCATTGCTTTTCTTATCGCCATTACCAATTCTTTCACGCTCGGTCTCTACGTCATCGGTCTTACTTTCATTGTTCAGCAGCTTGAAAACCACGTTTTGATTCCCATCTTGATGGGGAAAACAATGAATGTTCACCCGGTAATCGTAATCGTCTCGATTTTGGCCGGAGCGCAGATTGCCGGTTTTGTGGGGATACTTCTTGCCGTGCCGCTTGCGGTCGCCGCTCAGGAAACCTTCTATTATCTTGCGGAGAAGAAAGACAGCCGGCCCGCTCTCGGAATTTGAAATGGTAAAGTATTTCGACGCTCACACCCACGTCCAATTCAAGGCGTTCGCCAACGATTGCCGTGAAGTTATAAACCGCGCCGCGGAGAACGGCGTCGGGATGGTTTTGGTGGGCACTCAAAAAGACACGTCCCAGGGGGCGGTGGAGCTTGCCCGGGAATACGAAAACGTCTACGCCGCGGTCGCTCTTCACCCGATTCACACCTCTGCGTCCTATCACGACGCCGAAGAATTGGGAGATAGCCCCGAAGCGAAAGGATTTACGAGCCGGGGCGAAGTTTTTGATTACGAGTATTACAAAAAACTGGCTCTCGACGAGCGGGTTGTCGCAATCGGCGAATGCGGACTGGATTATTTCCGGCTCGGTGAAAACCGCGAGGAACAAATTACAAAGCAAAAACAGGCGTTTGCGGAGCAAATCAAGCTGGCACACGACGTCAAAAAACCGCTAATGATTCACTGCCGTTCCGCCTTCCCCGATTTGATAGAAACCCTAATTTTTAATTCCAAATTTCTAATTCCGGATAATCCCGGTATAATCCACTTTTTTACCGGCACGGTCCACGACGCCAAAAGACTACTGGATTTAGGTTTTTGCTTCACTTTTGGCGGCGTCATTACTTTCGTCCGGGATTATGACGAAGCGATAAAAACTATCCCGCCCGAGAAGATTTTGTCCGAAACTGATGCCCCTCTTGTGACGCCCGTTCCGTATCGCGGCAAACGCAATGAGCCGGCTTATGTCGTTGAAGTTGTAAAAAAACTTGCCGAAATCAAAAACATCCCCGAAGAGGAGATGAGGACACGGATTTTGGAGAATGCGGAACGCGTGTTTAGTATCAAACTAAAATAGCCTTACTCCTTCCAGTCCTTGATAGTTATTTCCTTGCCGCGTTCTTCCACCGCCACGTTTTGTCCTTCCTGCCACTTAAGGCGCCGCACAATGCGTACCGGCAGGCTGACGTAGTAGCTCCGCTTCATTTTTTGGATTTTTCTGATATTTTCATCTTCAACTTGCCTCCTCGTCATAAAACAATTATACCACAGTTGCCCCAGGTTTTAACCTGGGTTAAAACCCGGGGCAACTCGCTTTTCAAATTAAATTCGCCTTTTTGGCTGTTTCGATTAATTTCTTAAAAATTTTAAGAATCTCCTTATCGTGCAGCATGTAATTGATTTTGTATTCATGAATATCAGTTTCGGTGATTTTATGTTTTTTCCAGCCGTAACCGCCGGAAACTATGTTTTGGAGGATTGGCTGGAGTTTATCGATGGAGTGGGCGATTTTTGCCTCCTTTGTTTTACCGTTATCGAATTCCTGCCGCAGTTTTTCGAACTCTCTTTTCAAGTCCAGCGGTAGACCCGCGAAAAGTTTCCTTGCTGCTTTCTTCTCACGATAATTTTTTGACTTGCGGCCAGGGCGATCGAAAAAAAACGTGTCGCCGGCGTAAATTTCCACAAGATCGTGCATTAGAAGCATTTTGAAAAGTTTCAGAAGATTCGGTCTGGGCCGCAGGCTGTCGGAGAAAATCCAGGCCCACATTGCTAAGTCCCAAGAATGTTCAGCGGAGTTTTCGAAGCGCTTCTGATTTGAAATCTTTACCTGTCTTTCTACCAGTTTCAGTTTTTCAATCTCTTTCAGGAAGGCGATTAATTTGTTAAACCTCTTATCGGTCATCCTTGTTTTTGGCTTGTTTTTCCAATAGAATTTTATCATTAATGGCGGCCAAATACGACTTCGGGAAAATAGAGAAAAAGTGGCAGAAGCGCTGGCGGGAAGACAGGCTTTACGAGCCCGATTTGAAGAACGCCAAGCGGCCTTTTTATAACCTGATGATGTTTCCCTACCCTTCGGCCGAGGGACTCCACGTCGGGAATATGTATGCCTTTACCGGCGCCGACATCTACGGCCGGATGAAACGAATGGAGGGATACGACGTATTTCAGCCGATTGGTTTGGACGGCTTCGGGATTCATTCGGAAAACTACGCCCTGAAAATCGGCGCCCACCCGATGGAACAGGCCAAGGTTTCCGAAAGACGCTTTTACGAACAGCTCCGGATGATAGGCAATGGTTTTGCCTGGAACGAAAAATTGGAAACCTATGACCCGGAATATTACAAATGGACGCAGTGGATTTTTGTAGAGATGTTCAAGCACGGCCTGGTTTATCGGGCGAAGGCGCCGGTCAACTGGTGCTCGTCCTGCAAGACCGTTCTTGCCGACGAGCAGGTCATTCTTCGCGCGGCGAAGAATGATCCCGAGCAAATGCGAGGGATGGGAGTTTGTGAAAGATGTGAGACGCCAGTAATTAAAAAGGAACTGGAACAGTGGTTTTTCAGGATTACCGAATACGCCGAGAAGCTCCTCGAAAATCTGGACAAAATCGACTGGTCGGAGCGGGTGAAAATCGCCCAAAGGAATTGGATTGGGAAAAGCGGAGGAGCAAAAATCGACTTCCCGTTAAACTTGCCGCAATTTACGGGAGAAGTCGTCTTTGCGACGAACAACGTCGGCAAAATGAAGCGGATGCAAAAACTTTTTGCCGCTGCGGGACTCAAAGTCACTTTAAAAATGCCGAAAGAAGTCGGTATCGAGCAGAATGACGTTGTAGAGGACGGGGCCACGCTCCGGGAAAACGCGGAAAGAAAAGCCAGCCAAATCGCCAAAAAAACAGCACTGCCGGTTCTTGCCGACGACAGCGGTTTTTTCATCAATGGCGCCGAAATAGACCCGGTTACGGTCAAGAGGAACGCGTTAGCCGGCACCGACGAAAAAACCTTAACAATTGAAGAAATAGCCGAACTGATGCAGAAATATTATAAAAATATTGCCTCATCTTACGGCGGCAAAGTAGAAGCCGAATGGCGCAATGCTTTATGTTTTGTAAGACCGGACAAGAAAACGGTTTGTGTCGAAGCAGTTCGCCCGGTCATTTTAACGAATGAGTCACACGGCAAAGTCGACCCTTATTTGCCGTTGCGCGGTTTATATATTTCCAAAGCAACCGGTAAGTATGTTCTTGAACAGACTGAAGCTGAAGAAATACAGGAATTGCAGCCGATTATAGACGGCGTGGAAAGAATTTTTAACCCCACGATAAAGGTTTTTACAACCCGACCTGACACCTTATTCGGCGCAACATACGTGGTTTTATCCCCGGAACACGAGTTGTTGCCGGACATCAAGAACCGGGTGTCGAATTGGCCGGAGATTGAGAAATATATTAAAAAGGCGAGAAGCAGACCCGAGTCGGAACGGATTGCCGGAGGTAAGGAGAAAACCGGCGTCGAGCTTAAAGGCGTTAAAGCGAGAAATCCGGTTAACGAAGAAGAGGTCCCGATTTTCGTCGCCGACTACGTTTTGTCTTCTTACGGTACGGGCGCGATTATGGCTGTGCCGGCCCACGATGAGCGGGATTTCGAGTTCGCCAAAAAGTTCCGGTTGCCCATTATAAAAGTCATCGAGCCGCCCCGGATCGTTCCGGAACCGGTGCCCGGTCAGGCGGTTCCCGATACTAAAGTTGTTTCCGATTGCTGGACGGGAGAAGGGGAACTGGTCAATTCCGGAAAATTCGACGGTATGAACTCGGAAAAGGCGAGGGCGGCAATTACGAAATTCGCGGGCGGAAAGTCCGAAACCCGCTATCGCCTGCGTGATTGGCTGATTTCCCGTCAGCGCTACTGGGGCGTACCGATTCCGATGATTTATTGCGATTCTTGTTCTTGGCAGCCGGTTAAGGAGGAAGATTTACCGGTCAAACTCCCTTTCGTTAAAGATTTCAAACCGAAGGGCAAAAACGAGTCGCCGCTTGCCTCCGTAAAATCGTTTTACGAAACAAAGTGCTCGAAATGCGGCGGCAAAGCCCGGCGGGAAACGGACGTTTCCGACACTTTTCTGGATTCGGCTTGGTATTACCTGAGATATCCAAGCGTTGAGGAGAAAAATGCGCCTTGGAACGAAGGAACGACCAAAAAATGGTTGCCGGTAAGCCTCTATACCGGAGGAGCCGAGCACTCGGTGCTTCACTTGCTCTACGTAAGGTTCCTTTCGCTCGCGCTTCACGACAAAAGACTTTTGGAATTCGGCAAATCAAACGGGCCGAAAGGCGAACCTTTCCCGAAATTCCGCGCTCACGGCCTCATTATCAGAGAGGGGGCGAAAATGTCCAAGTCCAAGGGCAATGTCGTAAATCCCGACGAGTACGTCAAAAGATTCGGCGCCGATACCCTGCGGATGTATTTGATGTTCCTCGCGCCATTCGAGCAGGGCGGCGATTTCCGCGATGCCGGCATTTTGGGAATCGCGCGGTTTTTGGAAAGGTTATGGAAATTGTTTTCCAATATATCGACGTCCGACGTCAATAATGTTGAGTTGGAACGACTGGTACATAAAACCACAAAAAAAGTCACTGAAGACATTGAAAACCTGCATTACAATACCGCTATCAGTGCGTTAATGATTCTCTTGAACGCAATGGAAAAAAATAAGGATTCATTACTTGTTGTTCATAATTCATTATTCCTCAAGTTACTTGCCCCGTTTGCCCCGCACATTGCCGAAGAACTTTGGGAAAAATCAGGCAATAAAACTTCCATCCACCTTGAGCCGTGGCCCGAATACGACCCGAGACTTGTCGAGGAAGAAACATTCGAGTTGGTTGTCCAGATAAACGGCAAAACCAGAGTTACGGTATCGGCTCAAAAAGGCCTGAGCCGGAAGGAAGCGGAAGAGGCGGCTTTGGGCATAGCGAAAATCAGCGAAATTTTAGGAGGCAAAAAACCGAAAAAGGTCATTTTCGTCCCCGACCGTCTTATCAACTTCGTGGTTTAGTAATAAGATTATAGTGAGATGCGAATCTTCGGCATAATTCTCGTCATCGTTATCGTACTTGTCCTCATTTACTCGGGGATTCGTTGGGTGGCTAGCGAGGTGAGCCTTGGCGGATTCTTATCGGGACAGCGTCGTTCTTCGGAGCCGGAAGAGAGTACCCCGGTCGCCAAACCGAGCGCGAGTGTCAGTCGGGACGACGAGGGACGAGTGGAGGTTGATTTCGAAAAACCCTCGGGGCTTCAAGAAGACATTCCCGCCGGTTTTGCGGCTGCGGACCTTTCGCCGGACTTCGGCAGGGTTGAAATCGCCTCGGTTAGAAAACCTTCGAGTTTCGGCGATGGTGGCGGTTTTACGCTCCGGTCTGTTTCTAAATTAAAAGACCATTTGGACATCACCGGCTGGAGGATAAAATCGAATAATGGCGAGATAACCGTAAAGGGAGGGGCGTCCTCGGTGCCGCCGGTCAATCTTCAAAGAATCGTCCTTCGGTCCCGCACCTCGGCGATTTTTTATGCGGATCAGCAATCTTTCGTTAAGAATGTTGAGCTCAATAAGTGTACCGGGTATCTGAATAATACCTACACCCTTGACCCGAAACTGCCGAAAAACTGTCCGCGGCCGGACCGGGGAGAAACCATCGCTTTCTCGGGCGCATGTCAGTCGTTCGTAAGATCACTTGGTTCCTGCGAACAACCGACTAGTTCTGAACTGAACCGTTTTACCGGGTCGAATGACATCCCTTGCCACGAGTTTTTGGAAGACTTGAACTACGCTAATTGTGTGGGTAAATATTCGAGCGATCCCAATTTTTATTCCTACGGCTGGCGGGTTTGGACGAGCGACGAGGTGCGCTTCGATTCACAGCACGACTGGCTTCTTCTCTTTGACGAAAACAGTCTGCTCGTTGACGAGTATATTTACTGACGCGAATCTACGAACTGCGCGAATCTACAAATAAACATTCGCATGTGCTTATTCGTTAAAGCTATTCGCATACTACTTCCGTTCGGCGAGCGTCACTTCAACTTTCAATTCTTCTCTGCCTCTCAAAACGTTAAGTTTTATTTTGTCGCCGACTTCGCAGTTTTCCAGATAATCCTGAATGTTTTTCTCGGTCGTTATTTTTTCGCCGTTCCAGTCGAGGATAATGTCGTTTTCTTTCAATCCGGCAACGTCGGCCGGGCTTTTTTCTATAATCGCCTGGTCGAGGATATGTTCCTTGGCGATAAGCGCTCCGTAGGAAACGGAAAGTTTGAGTTTTTCTTTAAAGTCCTCGTTCAAAGTAAGGTACCGGAGGCCCAAAAGGGGACGCCGGATTTTTCCGTGGCGTTTTAAGTCGAGAAGGTCTCGTTCGGCCGCTTTTATGGGAATGGCAAAACCGACATTTTCGGCGCCCAAAACCACGGCGGCGTTTATGCCGATTACTTTGCCGAAAATATCGGTCAATGGCCCCCCCGAGTTCCCTGGGTTTATCGCCGCATCCGTTTGAATGAGTCCCCGCATTTCCTGAGTCGGAGCCGCAGAGTCGGGTCTTGCGCTTATTGAGCGGGAAAGTCCGGAGATGATGCCCGTTGAAACAGTGTTTCTAAAAATGCCCAGCACGTTCCCGAAAGCAAGAACCGTTTGGCCGAGTTCCAGCGTGCCGGAGTCGCCCAGCTCGATAATCGGCAGATTGCCGTCCTTCGTTTCGATTTTGAGGATAGCAACGTCGTCCAGCGGGTCGCGGGCCAGAACCCGGGCGTCGAGTTTTTCCCCGCCGCTCAAAATAACCGAGTATTCCGCGCGCGGTTCGGCGAGAACATGCTTATTGGTGAGGATTACCCCCTTTTTATCGACGATGAAACCCGAGCCGCCGCCGACTTGAACCATGCCTCGGGCGTCGATTTTATCCGGCGGGATTTGGAAGCGCGGATCGCTGAAGGCGGGGTCAATTTCCGGCAGTTCTTTTTTCAGGTCCTCCATTTTCTTGGAGATGATAATCGATACCACCGCCGGCATCACTCTCCTCACGGTTTTGATTATTTGCGATTTTTCCTTTGCCACCTTTTTATATTAGCATAAGGGGACGGACTTTATGAGGCGTTTTTTTGAAATAATACCCGGCGCTCTTATGTGGGCTACTTTTATCCTTCTTTTTTGGCTTTCGTTTAAGGCGCCGGTTTTTGTTTCGGTTTTCTTCATTCTCTACTCCCTTTTTTGGCTGGTTCGCATCGTTTATCTCCATTTTCACCTTCGATACTCGTTTGCGAAGACCAGCGAAAACCTGAAAATCAACTGGTTCGAAAAACTTCAGGGTATCAAAAATTGGCGTAACGTTTACCACCTGGTGATTTTGCCGATGTATAAAGAGCCCCTCTCCGTCGTAAGAGAGACCTTTCTTACTCTCAGGAATTCGAATTATCCTAAAGACAAAATTATCGTGGTTTTGGGAACCGAGGCGCGGGTCGGCGATGAAGCGGTAAGAACCGCCGGAGAAATAGAACGGGAGTTCGGCAGGGACTTTTTTCGTTTTCTTATCACGAGCCATCCGGCGGACCTTCCGGGCGAGATACCGGGCAAAGGCTCGAATGAAACCTGGATGGTAAAGAATGCAAAAGAAAAAATCATTGACCCGCTCGGCTTGAGGTACGAAGATGTGGTCGTATCCGTTCTCGACGTCGATACCCAGTTGCCGCCGGAATTTTTCGGCCGGCTCGCTCACGTGTTTTTAACCTGCGAAGATCCCCAGCATTCGAGCTATCAGCCCATCCCGCTTTTTACCAATAACATTTATACCGCTCCGCCTTTTTCGAAAGTGATGTCGTTTTTTCCGACCTTCTGGCAAATGATGCAGCAGTCGCGGCCGGAACAGCTCTCAACCTTTACTTCCCAAGCGATGCCTTTCAAAGCCCTCGTCGAGGTCGGGTTTTGGGATACGCAGTACGTTTCCGAAGATTCGCTTATTTTTTGGAAATTTTATCTTCACTATGACGGCAACTGGCGGACCGAACCGCTCTATTTCCCGGTATCGATGGACGCGACTCATGCTCCGACTTTTTGGGGAACGGTCGGCAATCTTTACCGCCAGCAGCGGCGCTGGGCATGGGGTTCGGAAAATATTCCCTACATGCTCTCCGGTTTCGTGAAGAACAAAAAAATTCCCTTCCGCAAAAAGGCCTTTTGGACCTTCATCTTCATGGAGGGTTTTCATTCCTGGGGGACGGCGCCTTTCATCCTTTTCGTTCTCGGCTGGCTGCCGGTTATTTTGGGAAACTACGAATTCGGACTGACGCTCGTTTCCTACAACGTGAGACGGATTGTCGGTTTTCTCCTGAATTTTTCCGTTCTGGGGCTTTTCGCCTCGGCGGTTTTAAGCGTCGTTCTTCTGCCACCCAAACCGGGCTGGTTCCGAAAAAAACATTACGTTTTTTATTTTCTTTACTGGGTGCTCGCTCCGGTTCTCATAATCGTTTTCAGCGCCGTTCCGGCGGTCGAAGCCCAAACCCGGCTGATGCTGGGTGGCCGGTTTAAGCTCGGTTTTTGGCCGACCCCGAAAAGCAGATAAACTGCGGAGGGTAGAGGATTCGAACCTCTGAGGGGATTTCTCCCCAACCGCATTTCGAGTGCGGCGCGTTAGACCACTCTGCC
>CAZGRD010000010.1:0-21042 GCA_964528065.1 uncultured Candidatus Saccharibacteria bacterium | reverse complement strand
TTGGTAAAAAACCTGCCGGATAAAATCACCGACCTTATCATCGTTCACGGCTATCTCGGCGACCAAATCGTAAAATACTGCGGCGATGAGTTTTTGGGGCGGCGTGTCACTTACGTTCATCAACCGGAAAAAAAAGGTACTTATGACGCTCTTGAACTTGCCCGCAAGCAGTTGGGCGATAAGTCTTTCGTCGTGCTTTATCCCGACGATATCATCGACAAAGAAACCTTTGAAGAACTCTTAAAATACGACCTCGCGGCAATTGCGGTGAGAGTCGAAAATCCCCGGCGTTTCGGCATAGTCGAATTGAACGAAGACGGCAGCGTCAGAAACATCATCGAGAAACCGGAAAACCCACTCTCAAACTTGGCGCTGGTTGGCGGTTTTGTCCTTAACTCCCTAATCTTCAACTATTCTCCAAAGGAGGCCGTAAAAGGTGAATTGCTCCTGCCGATAGCCGTTGCGGCTATGGCGAAAGATTATAAAATCCACGTTGTGGAAGCCCGTTCTTACGTACCGGTAGGCGTCATAGAAGACCTCGAGAAGGCGGAAAAATTACTAATTTCTAATTACTAATTTCTAATTTCTCGTACTGCTCACCCAAACCCAGGATGTCGGCTTCGCGGAAGTAGCGGCCGATAAGTTGAAAACCGACCGGTAATTCCCCGCTTCCGATTTCGTATTTTTTCACCGGAATCGAAATAGCCGGCAGTCCCGACAGGCTTGAAGGACTGGTAAACGCGTCGGCAAGATACATTGCGAGGGGGTCGTTCGCCTTTTCCCCGAATTTGAAAGCCGTGGTCGGCGTGGTCGGCGTGAAAATCACGTCGACTTTTTCGAACGCTTTGTCGAAATCCCACTTTATCAAACTGCGAACCTTTTGGGCTTTGGCATAATAAGCGTCGTAGTAACCGGCCGAGAGAACGAAGGCGCCGAAAAGTATCCGCCGCTTCGGTTCGGGACCGAATCCCAAGCTCCTGTTCTTCAGGTAAATTTCTTTCAGGGTCGAACTTCCGGAAACGGATGGAATCCTTGCGTAGCGGATACCGTCGTAACGGGCGAGGTTGGTGCTCGCTTCAGCTGGCAGAATTATGTAGTAAACGGAAATAGAATATTTGGTGTGAGGAAGGGATATTTCCTCAAATTTTATTTTCAGGTTCTTGAATTTTTTCATCGCCTCTTCGAGGCCGTCACCGACCGTTTTCTCGATGCCCTCGGTAAAATATTCTTTGGGAATGCCGATTCTCAAGTTTCTCCCCTCGTCTAAATCGAGGGTTGCGGATCGCGAGCCGTAAGCGACGCTCGTGGGGTCAAATTCGTCCCGCCCGCTTATCGCCTTGAAAATAATCGCCGCGTCTTCCACGGTTTTGGCAAAGGGACCGATTTGGTCCAAGCTCGAACCAAGAGCAAGAAGACCGTGGCGGGAAACCGCCCCGTAGGTGGGTTTCAGTCCGACCACGCCGCAAAAGCTCGCCGGCTGACGAATTGAGCCGTTGGTGTCGGACCCGAGAGCGGCAAGAGCCATATCGGCGGCAACTGCGGCAGCGGAGCCGCCTGAGGAACCGCCTGGAACCCGGGTTAAATCGTGCGGGTTCTTCGTTTTTTTGAAAGCGGAATTTTCGGTTGAAGCGCCCATCGCGAACTCGTCCAGATTGGTTTTGCCCAAAAACACCGCCTGGTTTTCCTTAAGTTTCCCGATAACCGCCGCGTCGTAGCTCGAAATATAATTTTCCAGAATTTTTGAAGCGGCGGTGGTGCGAACGCCCTCGATTGAAATGACGTCTTTTACGGCCAAGGGAACTCCGGCAAGCGGCGGAATTTTCTTGCCTTTGGAAATCGCGGCGTCAACTTCCGAAGCCTGGGAAAGAGCGCTTTCCTTAAGGAGAGTAAGATAAGCGCCGATTTCTTCTTCTTTTTCTTCAATCCGGCCGAAATATTCTTTCACCGCCTCGGCCGCCGAAAATTCCCGGCGGAGAAGCGACTCGTTGAATTTTCTTATGGTTAAATCGCTTAAATTCATGCTTAGTTAAAAACCGGCGGAACTTTCAAAAAGCCGGATTCCTTTTCCGGAAACTGACCGACCGATTTTTCGGCGGGAAGCTTTGCGTCTTCCGAGCCGTCTTCCCGAAAAACGTTTGTTTCAAACGTCCCGCCCGACATCGGAGAGACGCCATCGGTATCGACGCTTTTAAGCTCTTCGAAATAAGCGAGAATTTTTTTGAAATCTCTAAGAAGCGACTTTTTTTCTTCTTCCGAAAGTTCAAGCCGGACAAGATCGGCCAAACTTTCCAGGTCTTTTTCGGAAAACATAAAGAAATTATAAGGCCGTTTATTTACTTTGTCAGCACCTCAAGAAACTGTTTTTCGTCAATGACTTTCACTCCTAACTTTCGGGCTTTTTCCAATTTTGAGCCCGGTTCACTCCCCGCCACGACGTAACCAGTCTTTTTGGAAACGCTCTCGGAGATGTCGCCGCCGAAGGCCCGAATTTTCTCTTTTGCCTCATCGCGGCTCATTGACTCCAAGGTGCCAGTCAAAACGAAAGTCTTACCGCGCAGCTTATGACTTACAACCGATGACTTATGACTTATGATTTTGACGCCGACTTTATCCAGTTTCTCCAGAAGCTTGACGTTGCGCGATTCGCGAAACCAGTTGTGAATACTCTCCGCCACCTTGGGTCCGATATCCGGAATCGTCTGCAAGTCATCCAAGGACAATTTTTGAAACGCTTTCAAAACATGAGTCGGTTTAGAAATTAGAAATTCGGAATTGGAAATTTCCTGCGCGAGGAGACCTGCCGTCTCCCCGCCAACGTGGAGAGTCCCTAAGGCATAAAGGAAGCGGCTCGGCGGGACATTTTTTTTCTCGTTTATTTCCCGGACAATGTTTTCCGCTGATTTCTCGCCGAATCGCGGAAGGACGGCAATGTTTCCTTTTTCGAGCGCAAAAATATCAGCCGCATCGGAAATAAGCCCTTCATCCAGAAAGCGGTCGATAACTTTCGGACCCAGGCCCCGGATGTCAAGAGCGGCGCGGGAGACGAAATGATAAAGCGATTCACGGTGCCTCGCCCCGCAGCGGGGATTGGAACACTTCTCTATCGCGCCGTCTTTCACTATTTTTGAGCCGTCAACCGGACAGAACCCCGGCATTCTGAATTCTTTTTCCCCGCCGGTCCGCAAATCCTTCATCACTTTCGTCACTTGAGGAATAACGTCGCCGGCCCGGCTTACAACGACCGTGTCGCCGATTTTAATACCCAACCTCCGGATTTCGTCGTAATTGTGGAGGGAAGCGTGAGTGATGGTCACTCCGCCAACTGAGACCGGCTCCAGAACGGCCACGGGCGTAAGCGCTCCGGTCCGGCCAACCTGAATCTTAATGCTTTTCACTTTGGTAGTAGCTTCTCTCGGCGAAAACTTATAGGCAATCGCTCCCCGCGGGGCTTTGCCGATAATGCCCGCCCGCTCGCAGATTTCGCCGTTGTTTACTGTCACGACTATTCCGTCGATTTCGTAAGGAAGCGTTTCTCTTTTTTTCTCTATCTCTTTCCGGAAGGCAAATATCTCCTGGAACGAGGAAACAACCCGGCCTTCCGGATTAACCGGCACCCCGTAAGACAAAAGAGCTTTGTATTCTTTTTCGTGGCTTGGGTACTTGCGCCAATAATCTTTCCCCCGGCCGTAAATGCTGTAAGCGAAAAAGCTTAATTTTCTTGAAGCGGTGATTTTGGGGTTGAGTTGGCGAAGCGCGCCGGCAGCCATGTTCCGCGGATTGGCAAAAGCTTTTTCACCTGCCTTTCCGTTAACTTTATTTACTCTTTCAAACTCCTTTTTTGTCATGAAAGCCTCGCCTCGAACAACAAAAAAGGCGGGGTAATCACCCTGCAATTTTAAGGGAATGGATTCGATTGTTTTTAAATTTTTGGTAATGTCTTCTCCGATCTCGCCGTCGCCGCGAGTGGAGCCGGTCTCGAGAAAACCGTTTTTGTAGACAAGCTCGATTGCGAGTCCGTCCATTTTCAAGTCGCAATAAAAACCGGCGGAAATTTTTTTCCCGAGGAAGTTCTGGAGACGCTCGAACCAATCGGAAACGTCCTTTTCGTCAAAAGCGTCGTTTAGGGAAGTCATCCGGCCTTCGTGCCGGATTTTTTTGAATTGTTTCAGGGGTTCGCCGCCCACCCGCTGACTGGGGCTGTCGGGAGTAATAAGCCCGGGAAATTTCTGCTCCAAATCAAAAAGCTCCTTTTTCAGGGAATCTTCGGCTTCCGGAGAGATTTCTTCCTTGTTTAAAACGAGACGGGAGTGGCGGTAACGGTTAATCGTTCTTTTCAGTCCTTCAATTCTCTTCTTGGCTTCGTTTTTGTCCATAACCTATTCGGTAACGAAAGTTGCCTCCAGAATTCTCACTACCCGGCCGGCGGAAGCAAATCCCTGGGAAATTACCTGCAACCTGCCGGGAACGGCTTCCCGCCACAGGATTTTAAACGTTACTCCGGCATCGTCGAAACCGAAGGGGGCGTCAGAAAATTCGCCCCAGGGACATTCCGGTCCTTGACCGATGCACCAGGTTGCCGCCTCCACGCCGGCATCGGCAGCGAAAACCGCCTTGGCGGAATTAACCGCGTCGTTCGAGGCCCGAATTTGATAAACCATAAGAAGTCCGGCAATGGAGGCAGCCGAAAGTAAAATCCCTCCGAGCATCACCACGCTCAAAATCATCACCTGCCCGCTTTCTTTGTCTTTTTTGATCATGTTCATTGAAGTTCCTGAGGCAATGTCCGGGCGGCGGCCGTCGTTTGAATGTCGATAAACTGCCCGGCAAGAGCCGGTTCGGTGGAACCGACTTTAAGAAAGAGCGTGACCCGCCAGGGGTCTTTGCCGTTTTCAAGATTACCGGTATTCAAGAAACAAAGACGGTCGATTTTCACATTCGAGGCGGTGAGCGGCTCGAAAACTTCGCCGGCGCAATTGGCGCCCGCGCACTCCATCCGGGCGATTACTCCGTTCTCCCGGCGATAAAAAACGCTGTCTGCGTTGGAGTTCGTAAACTCGAGCTCCCCGGTTTGATTACCGATACAGCCGTCTTCGGGAACATTATTCAAGCTAAAATCGTAACCGGTTCTTATTTCCCGGGCCATCCGCTCGATTACCAGACTCATGTTCGAATTTAAGGAAAGCAGGTGGTTTACCGCCCGCTGGGTCCGGATAGCTCGAACGAATGCTCCGACGGCAATCGTTATCGCGACTATGAACACGGACATCGCAACGATGAGTTCCGTAAGCGTGAAACCGGACCGTTTGTTTTTGGTGAATTTCATTGTCTCCAGTCAAAAAAATGGTCTTCAAGATTTATTTCCAGGACCTCGCCGCGCCTCGACCAACTCACTTTGGAATTAACTTTTATTTCGTCGGATTGCCCGTCTTCATTCCTGTCGAATTCCGAAATCTCGATGGTTCTTACAAAAGGCGACTGACTGCCACTTTCGTAGTTGTAACTCCCGTCGGTTTCGTCGAAAAGGAGGGGGGTGGGCTGTACGGGGGCGGGAACGAGAGTCGTGCTGTCGTAAGCAGCCTCCCAAACGCCTTCTCCGCAGCAGTCGTTCCAGGCAAGCTCGCCAACGAAGCTTGTATCAATCAAGCTTTTAACCACTTCAATCCCCTCGGCCGCAAGGTAAGTAGCGACAAACTTTTGGCCGATGTCCTTGTTGATGCTAAGCGACCGCGAGAGAAGCCCGAAAACGCCCAAAAAACCGATAAGGACGACGCTTATCGACACAATTGATTCGATAAGCAGATTTCCCTGCCTGTCCTTCATTCTTAATCTTTTATTCATAGTCCGTGATTTAAGATTTAAAATCAGTCAGTAATAATCTGACCGCCGGATGCGACCGTCGTTGTCGCCCTGAACCTTCCATCCGTCGTTTTAACGACGAAAGAAATCGGCAAGCCGGCGCTTGAACTCGCATCCACTTCGGGCGGAATGAAAAAAATATCCAAACCGCCTTCGGGAATTCCTTCAAATTCGAGCTTTGGATCCAGAGAAAGAACCTCAAGGGTTTCGGAAGGATCCACGCCCGCATCATAACGGTAATTTGCGCTCCCTCCAATACAATCCCCTTCGCTTAAATCCTGAAAGAAAACGAATTCCCGCAAACCGGATTCGAAATGAAGACCGAAAGCGCAGGCGGAATAATCGGGAATCGAGGGGTCGCGGTATTTTTGGGCGGTAAAATATTTGGCTTGGTTCAAAAAGCCCACAATGACCGCCTGGTCCTTGTAAAGAATAATTTGCCCTTCGCTCGAACGGTTGTAGGCGACGGCGACGGCCGAGAGAACCAAAGTAATACTGATGACGACAAGGGTTTCAACAAGAGTAAATCCTTTCATTACTTACTATTATACTGCTTCGCTTCTATATGTTAAATAAACTGAGGTAGCCGTGCACTATTCCGAAACCCAAAAAAACCGTAAGAGCTATTCCCACGATGAAAATCGGCGCGAAAGGAATTTTATCATGAAGAGTTTTTTTGCCGCCCAAGAGAAGCAGCGCGCCCCAGATGCCGCCCAGGATGAAAGCGAGAATTATAGCAAGACCGATATCGGGCCAACCTAAAACCAAACCGGAAGCAACCGCGAGTTTCACGTCACCCATCCCCATTCCCCGGCCTCGGCTTACGGCCACAAGGATAAAAAAGAAGAGACCGCCAATCAAAGCGCCGAGCAGGTGATTTGCCCAAACGGTCTGGGTGGGCGAGAAAATAAGTTCGTAATGCCTCAGGAAAGAATCGTGAAACGGCAAAAGCCAGCCCGACGGCAGGGTTTTTATGGCGGCGATTACGACGCCTAAAACCGCAAGGGTGGTATTCAAGCCGTCGGGAACGAGGTAGTGACGGTTGTCGATTACGCTTATAAGAAGCCAGGTCAGGAAAACCAGAATCCACAAAATCAAAAAGCCGTAATAGGAACGAAGGGACGCCGAGAACGAAAACGGCTCCATAATTCCGTAGAATTTACTGAAATAGAAAGGAACACCCGCCAGAATCCCGCCTGAGAGCAGTTCCACTATCGGGTATTGGAGCGAAAATTTCCCGCCACAGCTCCGGCACTTCCCTTTTTGGATTATGAAGGAAACCACGGGAATAATCTCGAACCAGCGAAGGGATGCGCCGCACTGCATACAATGCGAACGACCGCCTAAATTCTTATGGTAAAAAACGCTCCGCGAAGACTTGTAGCGAAACGCGACAACATTTAAAAAACTGCCGATGGCAAGGCCGATTATAAAAAGCGCGATGTAATACAAACCGTCTATAGCGGACATGTTAATATCCCGTTTCCAAGCCTTCCCTTATGGGCATAAACCGGCCGAGGTGTCCGGATTAACGGTATAATTTTTGGCGGTGCCGGCGCTATCAACGCAATAAAACCCGCCGCCCGCAAGCGACGACTCGGCGGCGAAAGTCAATGTGTTCGCCGAAAGGGTGATAGTCACTCCGCCCTGGTTGTTTGTAATGTCGGCGGCAATCTTGGCGATGTCGGCCTGGCCTATGACCACGGCGGCGTAGTCACCGTCATAGAGAATCTCGGCAATTGAGCGCAACTGGCCCAGTCCCGAGATAATTCTCGCGTCCTTGGCTCTATTTCTTGCCGGTCCCAACGAAGCGAGTACCGCGGCCGACAAAATACCGACTATCGCGATTACAACGAGCATTTCCACCAACGTAAAACCTCCTTTTTTCATAATTTTAATTTATCGATTTTAATTCATTTAGCTCTCGACCTTTGGCTATATTCTAAAAGTATATCACATCAGAACGCCTGGCTTAAATTGTAAAGCGGAAGAAGAATCGAAGCAAAAAGAATCGCCACCATGACGCCGATTATAACCATAAGAGCCGGCTGAATCAAAACGACGAGATTATTCACGATATCGTCCACTTCGCGGGTGTAAAAATCGGTGACTTTTTCCAAGAGCTGTTCCAGTCGGCCGGTTTGTTCGCCGATGGCAATAAGCTGAGAAACGAGCGGCGGAAACTCCGGCATCTCCCCCAATGTTTTCGAAAGAAGCTCGCCTTTTCTTATTTTCATCGAAGCCTCGTGAAGCCGGTCGCGATAAACGGCGTTACTGATGGTATGAGACGATATCTCGATTGCCTGTGGAATAGTGAGCCCCCCCTTGATAAGCACCCGGCTCGATTCGGCAAAACGGGCAATGTAGAGCCGCTGAAAAAGCGGACCGATAATGGGGAGACGAAGCGCAAGTTCGTCCAAAACGACCCGCCCCTCCTTGGTTTGAAAATAATCGATGACCGTGAGAAGAAATATGAGAAAAATTATTCCAACCGCCCACCACCAATCGGCAATGAACATGCCGGCGGAAAGAAGCGCCCGGGTAAAAACCGGCAGTTCCACGCCCGCTTCCTCGAAAATAGGCGTGATTTGGGGCAAAACGAAAGAAACCATGATAATCACGACCACAAAGAAGAGAAGAATCACAAAAGCCGGGTAAAGGAGGGCATTTTTAACTTTGCCGACCAAGGCGGCCTGTTTTTCGAGGTAGTCGGCGAGAAAGCTCAAAACTTCGGAGAGACGACCGGTTATTTCGGCCGACTTTACCATGTTGACGTAGAATTCCGAAAAAACGTTGGGATGCCGTTCAAGCGCCTGAGAAAGAGAGAAACCGGCATCGACGTCGCCCGCCACTTCCGCCGCCGCTTCTTTCAAAACCGGGTGAGTCGTCTGGCGATAAAGATTGGCCAGACTGTCGGAAAGAGGCACTTGCGAAGCGAGCAAAGTCGCGAATTGCCGCGTAAAAACCATGATATCGACGACTTTGGCCCTCCGGAAAAATTCCAAAATTCGGCTATACCATTGCATTTCCTGGAGGGGCTCCAAAGAAAGCAGAAAAAGGCCGTGCCCCAAGAGAACGTTTGCCGCCGCTTCCCGGCTGCCGGCCTCGACATTGCCAACCTGAAGCTCGCCTTCTTTGGTTCTCGCCTTGTAAGCAAACTTCACCCCGTCACTTAAAAAGGATTGCGAAGCCTTCGCAATTCTTTTGATTGGTTATGTGACCTTTTCTTGTTTCCAAGCAAAGCTGCTGCGCTGAATTACATTGGCTTCGGGAATTGCCTATCCTTTTTAAGTGTACGGGGTTCATAACTCAATTATATCACGACCTCTCAAGGAGTATCGTGAGTTCTCCCGGATTCAAAGAATGAGATTGGGCTTGTTCGAGAGAAATTTCTTTGCGTTTCACCAAGCTCACCAAAGAACGGTTAAGAGACATCATCCCTTCCTGAACGCTCGTTTCAATCACCAAATCGATCTGATAAATCTTCTTCTCGCGGATTAGATTTCTGATGGCGGGATTGGCTATCATCACTTCCATCGCCGGAATCCGGCCTCCGCCCAAACGCGGAATCAAACGCTCGGAAATTACCGCCACGAGCGTCGAAGCGAGCTGGGAAATAACCTGGCCTTGCTGGTTCGGCGGAAAAGAATCGATAATCCGGTCGATTGTCTGCGAAGCGGAATTCGTATGCATGGTCGAGAAAACCAGGTGGCCGGTTTCGGCCGCCGTCATTGCGGTCGCCATCGTTTCCGGGTCGCGAACCTCGCCGATCATGATAACGTCCGGGTCCTGCCGAAGAACGCTCCGCAGTGCGTCGTGAAAAGAAAGAGTGTCCAACCCCACTTCCCGCTGGGAAATAATGCAGCGGTCCTGGGAAAACAAATATTCTATCGGGTCCTCGACGGTGATAATGTGGTCGGTCCGCTTGTGGTTCACCTCATCAAGGAGAGCGGCCAGAGTCGTCGATTTGCCGTGACCGGCCGGCCCGACGACAAGAACGAAACCTTGGTTCAATTTCGTAAAATCGTGAAGAAGAGGCGGTAAATTGAGTTCCTCCAAAGTTTTTACCTGGGCGGGGATAAGCCGCATGGCCGCCGCCATGAAACCCCGCTGGAAATAGACGTTTACCCGGAACCTTGCCTTATCTTCCAAGCTGTAGGAAAAATCAAGCTGTTTCTTCACGAGAAATTCGTTTTTCTGCTCATCGGTTAAGAGCGCGAGCACCAGTCCTTCGGCATCGGTTTTCGTAAGAATGGACTCTTTGGCGATGGGAACCAAAACGCTGTCAACTCTGATGGTCGGTTTTCTTCCCACGGCAATATGAAGGTCGGAAGAGTTCTGTTTGGCCGTTATGAGAAGCAGTTCGTTAAGTTTTTCTTTGTAGTCCATAATGAGTCGGGTTTATTCGGTTTCTCTCAATACTTCTTCCAGGAGCACGCTCCCCTCCAGCGCTTTAATTATCCCGTCCTGCTTTAATGTTACCATTCCCTGCCTTTTCGCCTCATCCAAAAGCTTTCCTTCGGTAAAACCGGAACTGATAAGATTGCCCAGTTCGTAGGTCATTTTGAAAATTTCGAATATCGCCATCCGGCCAGCGAAGCCTTTTCCCTTGCAAACATCGCATGCCCCTTTCGGATTGGGATGATAAACCTCGTAAGGCGGCCGGAATTTAACGTTCTTTTTAAGCTCGGGCGGAAGACTGTCCAGGCTTTCGGTGATGACATCGGCTGCCGCCCTGGATACTTCGCTCTTTTCTTTGCATTTGGGGCAAAGACGCGAAACGAGCCGCTGGGCTATCATGAGCCGCAAAGCGGAAGAAAGAAGAAATCCCGGAACTTCCAAATCAACGAGCCGCGGCACGACTCCTATCGCGCTATTGGTGTGGATGGTCGAGAGAACCATGTGGCCGGTCAAAGCCGAATTTACGGCAAGGCCCGCCGTTTCCGAATCGCGGATTTCGCCGACCATAATTATGTCCGGGTCCTGCCGGAGGATTTGCCTCAAACCCGAAGCGAAAGTGTAACCGATTTCCGGCTTTACCTGCGACTGGTTTATACCGTCCATAAAATACTCCACCGGGTCTTCCAAACTCATCACGTTCACATCGGGCGAATTTATTTTCTGCATCATGGCGTAAAGAGTGGTGGTTTTCCCCGAACCGGTGGGACCGGAAATTAAAACCATGCCGTATGGCCCGCTTATTGCTTCGTTCAAAATCTTGAAGTTGTAATCGGAAAGACCGATTTCCTTCAGGCCGCGCAAGCCGGTTGTCGGGTCAAGAACCCGAATGGCCGCCTTCTCGCCGGAAGGAGTGGGAAACGTCGAAACCCGGTAGTCGATGTCGCGGCCGGAAACAACCGTCCGGAAACGGCCGTCCTGGGGAATCCGCGTTTCGTCGAGCCGCAAACGGGAAAGTACTTTCACTCTCGAAATAACGGGTTGGCTCAAGGAAATAGGCAATGACGCGACTTCTTCAAGTTTCCCGTCGATCCGAAACCTGATCCGGAACCGTGAACGCTGGGGCTCAAAATGCACATCGGAAGCGCCGGCTTCAACCGCCCTCCTCAAGGTTGAGGCGACAATTTTTATAATCGGCCCTTCTTCCGCGGTCCTTGCTCCTTCTTCAAGGGAAATTATTCTCTCGTCGCTCTCTTTTCCCCCGCCCAATTCCCTCACCGCCGATTCGATTTCGCCGCGGTACGGAGTGTAGCGGCGCCAAACGGCCGCCAAGTCCGAAGGGGTAACGATAAAGACGCCTAGAGACAAGCGCTCACGCTTGGCGATAAAACGAAGCGCGTCCTCAACCTGAGGCCCCGGCCGGAGAATCCCCACAACAAGCATATCTTTCTGTTTCTCGAGCGGCACAACCCGGTAGGTTTTCGAAGTATCGTAGGGAATTATTTTTAAAACCTCCTCGCTAATGGAGGCGGAATCAATTTTTTTGAAAGGCACTCCCAAAAGTTCACTTTTGACTTTCGCTACCGCTGTTTCGTCGGCAAGCCGGCGATCATATAGGAGTTCTTCGGCCGATCGGTTCGCGAAACCGGCGTCTTTAAGAACTTTGTCGGCTAAAGCCGCATCTAAAATGTTTCTCTTGACGAGCTCTTTGAATAACTCTTGGTCGGTCATGGATTATTTTAGAATGGCCTGAAAGGGTTATTCCGGCCCGGGGCGGGCGGTTCCGGTTCCGTGCCGTACTGGCGCAGAAGCTTGAAAGTCGGGGCGTTCAAAACGCTTTCCGGATTGAAAGATATTCCGGAAATTTGACTTACTCCCTGAAGGTCGCTCGGAGCGACGATTTCTATAAGTTCGGGTTTTTTGAAAAACAGAAAGTAGGCGCCGGCAAAAATAACGACAACGATAATCAGCGTTGTGAGAATCGCAATCCAATTAACCGATTTTTTTTCTTCTTCAACGACTATTGCCATATTATTCTTGATAGAATGTTTCGACCGTCAAACTGAGTTTGTAATCACTGGTTGATGCCTGTCCGCTCGTTGAGAAAAACCGGAAGCCGGCTACATTCGAAATTCTGACGTTGGTCTCGAGCGATTTCAAAAACTGCTTCAAACTTTCGTAACTTCCTTCCGCCGACACCGCAACCTCAAGAGAGCCGAGGCGTTTCACCAGCGCCTGCTTGGTTGCTTCGAACGCAAGCGGCTTCACCGAAAAGGAAACGAGCTTAATGTTGGATATATTGGCGATCGATTGAACATGATTCAGGATATCCGTCACGTTTTCTTCCCGAGGCAAGGCGAGAGAAACGGTTTCCTGCAGGGAGGCAACGCTTTGGAATTGGCTGATGAGATTCTGAACTTCGCTCACGGCCCCGCTTTCGTTATTGAAAAGGTTTTCCTTGGAAACAACGAGAGCCCGCTTTTCGCTTATCTTGGCAAGCTCCGGTCTGATGAAACTCGCGTAGATGATAAGAATACCCAAGAAAAGAAGGGCGGCGAGGATTATGCTTAAAATTCTTTTGGTTGAGGTTTTCATGTTCTTCTATAATCCGGGTTTTTGAAAAAATCCTTCTTCAAAGAAAACGGTAACGTTGAAATCAACACCGCCGGATTCTTCGGCACTCATTTGATTCAGGTTCACGCGGCTTACTTCCCTCTCATTGTCGAAAAGCCATAGTTGATCAACCAACGCTTTATTCGAAGCGGCAACGCCGACGAGTTTCAGACTGTTTTCCAAAGAAGAGAATTCGGCGTTTTTATAATAAACGTTGCCGAGGGTGTTTTCTTCCAAGAAACCGAAAGTGTTTGCCGTAAATCCGTGGCGGCCCAAAACTTTTTCCAAGTTCACCAGCTGGGAATAAAAAGCGATGAAGTTCTGCTGGTCTTCCTGGCTTATCTGCTGTGCCAGATTCTCGATTTTCTGGTCGAGGTTTTCGGCTCTCTTGTCGATGTAAGCGGTATATCCGAACTTAAGGCCGAAAAAAACGAAAAGGGTAAAAACGAAAAGGGTAAACGAAAAAATGAAAAGCCGCCAGGGGAAACCTACCGGAATCGATTCGGAGACGAATTGTTCCCTTATTTTCGGCTGGAGAGGATTTTCAGGCATGCTTTAAGTGAAATATTTTTTAGCGAGACCGATTGCGACCGGCAGTTCTTTGTTGAGATTTTTTACGATCGGCTCCAGGTCCGGGGCATATTCGAAACCGCGAAGGGTCGCCGGTTCGACGGTCGGCAGATTCATCTCTCTGCCGAAATATTTTTCAATGCCCAGGAGATTCGCACCGCCGCCGACCAACATCAGTTTCTCAACCTTCTTGCCGTAACGACGCTCGTAAGAATCCCGCGCATATCTCGTTTCTTGTATTATAACATCTAAAAACGGCAGAATTAATGTTGATAACTCGCTTTCGCCTTCTCTTCCCAAAAGACCGCGGCGGCGCTTCAGTTCCTCGGCTCTTACGACGCTAAGCCCCAAACCCTGCGACAAGCTCTTGGTAAGATGAATACCGCCGTAATCGCTCACCGACGAATGCTTAACGAACCCTCCTTCAATAACGTTGATGCTCGCAACTTCGCCGCCGATGTCGATGACAATAGTGGGTTTATCCGGATTAAGAGCCCGGGCAAGAGCAAGAATTTCGAGTTCGAGAGCGACGAGACGCAAACCGACGGCTCTGAAAATATTTTTGTATTTCCTGATGACGCTCGACGGAATGCCTATTAAAAGCAATCTTTGAAATTTAACTCCCCGGTCGTTTTCGAATTCATCGACTTTTATCCAGTCGACGGAAACTGCGTTCTCCGGCAAGGGGATGTACTGCTTCGCCTGAAAACTTATGGACTTCCCGGTTTCCTGAGATGAGAGGAAAGGCATATCGAGAGGAACCAGAAAAGAGGAAAAAACCGGAACGGAAACGAGAACCGTTTTGGTTTTCGGCTTCACCTCGTGGAGAAGAGTATTTAAAAGATTAACCGTCTCTTTCTCGACTATTTCCAAAGAACCGGTTTGGATCGCCTGATTGGAATGCTCAAGATACCCTTTCGTTTCCAATATCCCGTAATTCAGGAGTTTGAAATTGGCGCCTTTCCTCGAAACCTCCGCCATCTTAATGGAGGTGGTGCCGATATCGACGCCCAAAACCGAACCGGCCTTCAAAAAATTGGTGATATCGCTGAAAAAATCAAAAAAACCTAAGCGCATCTCTTTAATTCTAATCCCTCACCCTTTTTAAGAAAAGGGTGAGGGGCTAAAATAAGCTTATGAACGGCCGGTCTCTTCTAAAACGCCTGATTTCGGTAATTTTCCCGCCGCTCTGCGTTAACTGCCGGAGAAGAATGGAAGACGGTGCCTTATGCGGCAACTGTGAAAATCTGATTGAGATAAGAAGCGGTTTTGCCTGCCCCGAATGCGGCCGCCGCCTGCCTGAGGCCGGGAACGTCTGCCACGAAAAAGCGAAATTCATTCTCGCTGCCGCCGCTCCCTACGAAAATCCGGCGGTAAGAGAACTGATTTGCGCCTTAAAATACCAGAGAATTAAAACGGTTCTCGAGCCGATTTCAAAAATCACGAGCAAATACATCGAGAAAACAATCGGAAATCCGAAGTTTGAAACCGGAAACTTCGTCCTGATTTCTATTCCCCTTCATCCCGAAAAAGAAAGGGAGCGCGGCTTTAACCAGGCGGTACTAATCGCGAGAATCGTAAATGATAAGTTGGGAATCGGCGTTCAGGAGAACAATTTAATAAGGGTAAGAAGAACGAGTTCCCAGACAAAAACCAAAAGCTACGAGGAAAGAGAAAAAAACGTGGCCGGCTGTTTCGAGGTTAAAAATCCCGAACTCGTTGCCGGCAAAAACGTAATTCTCGTTGACGACGTCTTTACGTCCGGAGCGACGATGAAAGAAGCGGTAAGGGTTTTGAAAAACGCCGGAGCGAGAAAAATAATCGGGTTTGTCGTGGCAAAAGCGTGAAAAACCCCGTTTGACACGACCAAGCGGAATGTTAAAATATTAGACAATGAATCCCCCACATAAGGTTAGGGGGGTAATAAACAAACTATGAACGGAGATAAAAACACTATGTGGGGGATGAATCTTATCCCAACGGTTATCGAAAAATCCACTTACGGCGAGCGGGCTTACGATATTTATTCCCGCCTTTTGAAGGAACGGATTATCTTTTTGGGCGGACCGATAAACGACGCCGTTGCGAACACGGTAATCGCTCAATTTCTTTTCCTGGACAACCAGGATTCCAAAAAAGACATCAAACTTTACGTGAACACCCCGGGCGGCTCGGTCACGGCCGGGATGGCGATTTACGACACGATGCAGCACGTCAAAGCCCCGGTTTCAACGATTTGCGTGGGGCTCGCCGCTTCAATGGGCGCGGTTCTTCTCGCGGCCGGAAAAACCGGAAAACGATTCGCTTTGCCCAACTCCGAAATTCTTCTTCACCAGGTAATGGGCGGCGCCGAGGGTCAGGCTTCGGAAATCGAAATAACCGCCAAACACATTATTAAAATCAAGGACCGGCTGAATCACATTATCGCCAAACACACCGGCCAGCCGCTCCAACAAATCGAAAAAGACGTTGACCGCGACTTCTGGCTCGACCCGAAAGAAGCCAAGGAATACGGCCTTATCGACGAAATTATAAAGACCAAGAAATAATTCTCCCCCTAAACCCCGGTGCGACCGGGGTTTTTTCGTGATAGAATAAAAATCAAATGATAAAGAGAATTCTCACCCGCGGCGTGGAGGAAATAATCGTAAAAAGCCACCTTGAGGGACTTCTAAGGTCCGGCAAAAAACTCCGGGTAAAGTTGGGGATAGACCCTACCGCTCCAGATCTCCACCTGGGGCATACGGTACCGCTCATCAAACTCGGTCAGTTCCAAAAAGCGGGGCATAAAATAGTTTTGATTATCGGCGATTTCACCGCCACAATCGGCGACCCGAGCGGCCGAACCGAAGCCCGAAAACCGCTTTCGGAAAAACAGGTGAAGTCAAATATGAAAAAATACATAAGCTTTGCGGGAAAAATAATCAACATCAAAAAAACAGAGATACGTTACAACAGCGAGTGGCTCAAGGGCGGCGGAGTGAAACTGTTTCTGGAACTGGCGAAAGGAGCGAGCGTCCAGCAAATTTTGAAACGCGAAGATTTCAAGAAACGGTTGGCTCTCGGGAACGACGTTTCCGTGCTCGAATCGCTTTATCCTTTGTTTCAAGGATACGATTCGGTGGCGGTGAAGGCGGATGTGGAAATCGGGGGACGCGACCAAAAACTCAATTTGCTCATGGGACGGCGGGTTCAGCGATTTTTCGGGATGCCGGAACAGGACATTATGACTTTCCCTCTCATTGAAGGAACGGATGGGGTAAGAAAAATGAGCAAAAGCTACGGGAATTACGTCGCCTTGGACGAAAAACCGAACGAAATGTTCGGAAAAATAATGTCTATCCCCGATTCCCTGATTAAAATATATTTTGAAACCCTCACCGATGTCGACGCCCCAAAAAGCCTGAATTCCTACAAATCAAAATTGCTCCTTGCCGAAACGATAGTCGGAATGTATCACTCGAAAGGAACCGCAAAAAAGGCCAGAGAAGAATTTATCAAGGTCTTCTCGAAAAAAGAACTGCCGAAAGAGCTGCCCCTCTTAAAAATCAAGAACAAAAAACCCGACATCATGGAGCTGCTCGTTAAAGCCGGCGTACCTTCGAAAAACGAGGCGCGGCGGCTCATTATGCAAGGCGGTGTGAAAATAAACGGCGAAACAAAAAATAACCCCAACGAAAAAACCGCCTTTCGGGGCGGAGAAGTCTTGAGAATCGGCAAACACCGTTTCTTTAAAATAGTTATTTAACCGTCATCGCCCCGACTTCCCCTCTCCCGCCGTGGCCGGGCACATCGCAAAAAAATTCGTAATTTCCCGCTTCCGGCGCGTTAAAAGTAATCGCCCTCGTCTCACCCGGCCCCACGCCTATCGCCACTGCCTGCAAGGCGGGGTCTTTGAATTTGAAAACGTGAGTTTGTTCGTCGACCGAAGAAACGGAGATGATAACAACCGCGCCGGACTCCACCGTAAAGCTGTCAGGGCTTATGCCTTCCGCCGAAATCCTGATTTTTATCGTTTCTTCCGGCAGAACCTCTTCGCTTATGGGATTGGATTGCTGGGGCGCGGAAGGCGTGGCCGGCAAAACGTCAAGTTGAACCGGCTCGCCTTCGGGGGTTACAACTTGAGCATCGGGCGTTACCGGACTCGTCCCCGATATTGCCGGTTCGGGGGAAGGCGAGTTCACTATCGTTTCTCTGAAAATAGTTTTTTCTTCCACTTCCAAAACGGTAGTTGTGTTCTTTGCCGGAATAAGACCAAAAACGCCCAAAAAAACAACCCCGACGGCGATAAGGGCGATGAACAGAACGGTAATAACTATTCTAGCCGCGACTTCCATTATAAGTAATTATAGCAACTGCCGGTTCACAATGAGTTCCACAACGACGTAAGCCGCCCAAAACGCCAGAAGCATATACCCTTCTTTCCTCGTGATTACACGCCCCGAACGCATGAATTTCAAAAGCACGAGCGAGGCAATTACCATAAACGCGCCCGTGATATAAACGATTTTTACGGGGAAGGAAAAAGGATGAATAAAAGAAAGGATTCCGACTACGATGGTCGCGTCCGCCAAAACCGAGCCCAAAATGTCGCCGATCGCCAAATCATCGTCTTTCCTCTTTATCGATTTTAACGAATAAAACAATTCCGGCATTGTCACCCCTAAGCTCACGATGAGCATACCGATTAAGATGGGGCTTATCTTCAGGGCGTAAGCCAATGCCGTCGCCGAGGTTACCGTAAAATGCGAACCAACGAGCATTAACACCATAGAAAAAAGCAGAAAAAGGAAGTTTTTGTACTTATCGCCCGCCTTGCGAGGAACGGCTGAAACATCCCCGCCGCTTTCAAAAACCAGGTAGTAAAAAAGCGCCCCGGCGATAACGAGAGCGACTCCTTCCAGGCGGGAATAATGGCCGTTTAGTCCGAGGACAAGCGGCAAGAGAAGAAAAAACGGATATAGGCGGACATCTTTCAAAACTCCGCTTTCTATTTTTATCCCCCGTCCGGCATATATTATCAAAATCGCGAAAATGAGCGTCAGGTCGGCAACGTTCGAACCGAACAGAGTACCGAGACCGAATTCCGGAATTCCTTGAATCGCCGAGTTTATCGAGATGAGTGTCTCGGGCAAAATCGAAATGAAGGCGATAACGATAAAACCGACGACGTATTTCGAGAGATGAAAACCTTCCGCCAGTTTCGCGGAATATCTTGTCGCGAGCGTTGCCCCCTTAACAACCAGAAACAGCGAGACGATGAAAACGAAAAAACTTTCCGTCATAATCGGGCGTTACGAATATGCCTAAAGTTTTTCAATTTCTTTTAAATCTTTATCCGGTAAATACAAAATAAGAAGTCCCAAAATAATGCCGCCTAAGGCCGTCCAAAAATGACTGCCGCCGAAAACCCACTTATCCAGGGCGTCGAGCACATACCATATTCCGCGCCAAATCAAAACCAATCCGATGACGATGGAAATGTCTTTCGCCAGATGTCTTATTGTTATCCCTTTCTTTGACGAACTCATGGTTTTGGTGCGGGTAGCGAGAATCGAACTCGCGTCTTCTCGTTGGCAACGAGATATTCTTCCACTAAACCATACCCGCAATGAAAATTCACAACCCGGGCGGCGAACCGGTCGGTCCTTCAAATCCGCCGAATTCGCCGGGTGGCGGACCCTGGAAGGTCGACTGCTCCGCCGGCGCCACAGCCGGTTTCGGCGAAACCAGACCCAAAACGACAAGAAATGCGACGATGAAAATAAGAATGAGCAGAAGATAAAGAATCGGTTTTCTTGCCATCAGTCTTATTGTAAATAGCCGGCTAAAATTGTCCAGTTGTTTTGCGCCCTCGAGAGGAATCGAACCTCTATTACGAGATCCGCAATCTCGCGTCCTATCCGTTGAACGACGAGGGCTAGAATCCGAACCACTCGGCGATTATTTCAACGAGCGGTTCCTGATACTCAATCTCGGGGAGTTTTTCACCGAGAACTTTTTTTGCCTTGCCGGCAAGAACGGAATCAATCGGAATCTTTACGTAAGGGTTGAGAGCCGTTTTCTTCTTGAGAATGATTTCGTCCAGCCTCTCCGGGTATTCTCGAATGGCAAAACCGTCAAGGCGTTCATAATCATAAAAGATGTTATCGCCTATCGCAACTCCTTTGTCGGTGATTTTAAAATCAAAAACCCGGGGGCGCCGCTTCGCGAAAAACATTATCGTCGCCGTCGCAATGACTATAAAAACAGCGAAGAAAAAATTCCCCCAGATAAGAGAAAAAACGATGAGAAGAAAAGAAACCAAACCGACAATAAGATACCAACCGATGTCTTTCTGAATATATTGGTACTCGGCAGCCCGCCAACTAATCGAGTTTTCGTTTTCCTTTTTTGTTTTCTTTGTCATTGGACTGTGCTCCCACGGGGAGTCGAACCCCGGTTACCGGCTTGAAAAGCCGATGTCCTGACCGCTAGACGATGGGAGCCGAAAGCTCCGGCGGAGAGGGTGGGATTCGAACCCACGAAGGCATTTCTGCCTTAACGCATTAGCAGTGCGCTGCTTTCGGCCACTCAGCCACCTCTCCCCGACAATTTCTTGTGGTTCGACCCACTCACCACGACACTGAGTTTGTCGAAGTGTTGTTTTTATATCATTTTCCCGCTATTTTTACAAACACTGAGAGTGTCCTTCACTCTTCTTAAACCCTTCAACCGGTGATAAGATTCGGAGAATGGCGATCATAATCTCCGACTTCAAACCCGCTCCGTGCGAAGAATGCGGCATGAATGCGGCGCACCACGGTATCTTGCGCTTCTCCGCCCGCTTCGATTCGGTGGCGCGCGCGACGCTCCGACCGCTCGACGGAATCATGGAAACGGTTGTGCCGATTTCGGACCGGCTGATCGATAAAATTGCGCCGTTTGTCGCTTCTCTTTTTACCGCGACCGGACTTGCCGTAAAAATCACCGCTCCCGACGCGCGAAGCTCCGAAACCGCCCAGGCTCTTTGGGAAGAAGCGAAACGACGGGAAATCGAAATGTATGAAATAAGGATACTCGGTCTTCCCCGCCGCCACTTCATTGCGCGCTCCGGCGATACCACTATTGCATTCGAGGGAATTCCCCGGCTGGCCCGGCGGCAGAAATCAATTGCCTGGATCGACAACAAAGCGGAAATGAAACGTCGATTCGGAAAAGCCGGATTCCCCGTGGCCATGGGCGGCCAAGCTCGAAACGAAAAAGAAGCGCTTGGCATTTTCAATTCGCTTTCAAAGCCGGTAATCGTAAAGCCCGAAGAAGGGTCCGGCGGCCGGCACACTACGGTAAAAATAGAAACGGAGGAAGGTTTGCGCGCGGCATACCGAAACGCCCGAGTCATATCGCCCGCGGTCGTCGTGGAAGAAGAACTTTCCGGTCCCGTATACCGCGCGACGCTCGTCGGAGGAAAGTTAAAAGCGGTCCTGCGCCGCGACCCGCCGCACGCCATCGGCAATGGACGCTTGACCGTACGGGAACTCGCGGAAAAAGAGAACGAAAACCCGCTGCGGAAAGGGCCGGTATTCGCGAAAATCGACATCGATTCCCCGGCCGCCCGCCGCGAAC
>CAZGRD010000009.1:8058-22943 GCA_964528065.1 uncultured Candidatus Saccharibacteria bacterium | reverse complement strand
GTTTCAATCATTTTGTGACGCCCACCGCCTATCGGCTCTCGCCGCCCCACAACGACTATTGGAAGAAACTTTATGAAAACCTTGTCCCTGTTTACGGCCGCGAGAAATCAGTCGAGAATTTTTTCAAAGCAAATAACTGGGTCTCCCGCGGCAAGATTTTTGACGAAAAATACTGGCAACCCCAGGGTGGTATACTTAAGTATACCACCCAAATTATTGAGAGGTTTTTGGCAGGAGTTTTTGGAAATGCCTTTGAGAAATTTGCAAAAAGAGTTCAGGTGAAGAGAATAAAAATTAGCTTAAAAAGAGATACCGATTTTAAGCCGCGCATCCGCTATGATGACGAAGAATTGGAGTTTCACCCCGACACCCGCCGGATAGAGGAGATGTTAGGTGGGACAAAACCACTCCCTCCTTCATAGCTGCTCCGATTGCTAAAATTCCACTCGCTCTCTCGCTACTCGCCACCCTAGTCGCTGCAGCTCCGGGTCCTGTCTCGTTTTACGCGGTTCGCTCGTGAATTTTGACGCAATCTCCACAATATTCACTCGGGAGTGGTTTTGTCCCGATAAGGACTTGATTTTTTAAATGAGGCGTGGTATACTGCCCCATAGTGAGTGTTGAGCAGGCCTTTGCGACGATATCGACAGAGGTTTGCCCTTCCAATCCACCCCCTTGTGGGGGTGGTTTCGTTATTTTATGCTATTAACTGGGCGGATAGACAAAGAGCACTCACTAATTAAATAAAAAATTGGAGGTCACCACTATCCGCCCTCTATCGTTTTTATGAAGCTTTTATCAGGTATTTTCGGCAACCGCGAATTAAGACGCCTTGAAGGCGTTGTTTCGTCTATTAACGCCCTGGAGCCGGAGCTCGAGAAAAAATCGGACGAGGAGCTTAAAAAAATTTCCGCCGATCTGAAAAAGAGGGCCGGAGAAAGCGAGTCGCTCGACTTACTCCTTCCGGAGGCGTTCGCCCTGGTTCGCGAGACGAGCCAGCGGACTTTGGGCCAGCGCCATTTTGACGTTCAGTTAATCGGCGGCGGGGTTCTTCACAACGGGAAAATTGCCGAGATGGCGACCGGCGAAGGAAAAACCCTTGCCTCAACCGCCCCGGTTTACCTGAATGCCCTTCCCGGTCGGGGCGTTCACGTGATTACCGTAAACGACTATCTTGCCAAACGTGACACGACTTGGATGGGGCAGATTTATAATTTTTTGGGGCTCAGCGTCGGCTGTCTCGTCCACGACGCGGCTTTTGTTTATGACCCGGCTTACACCAAGGAAAACTCCGCAGGGAAAGACCAAAGCGAACTCGACAAGCAAAGAGATGTGCTCGGCGGCTTTAAGGTTTTCGAGGAATTTTTGCGGCCGGTGAAGCGGAATGAAGCCTACCTTGCCGACATCACTTACGGCACCAACCACGAATTCGGATTTGATTACCTGAGGGACAACCTCGCCCTTCACTTGAAAGACCGGGTTCAGAGAGAAAGAAACTTCGCCGTAATCGACGAGGTGGACAATATTTTGATTGACGAGGCGCGGACGCCGCTTATTATTTCCGCCCCCGACGTTGAATCAAGCGATTACTACCGGGTCTTCGCCCGGATTGTCCGAGACCTCCAGCCGGAAGAAGATTACATCGTTGACGAAAAGCTCCGCATCGTAAACGCGACCGATGCCGGCATCGAAAAAATCGAGCGGGCGCTCGGCATCTCGAATATCTTTTCGCCGGAGAGCGCCCGGCTGGTCCATTTCCTGCAGGAAAGCTTGAAAGCCAAAGCGCTTTTTAATCGCGACAAGGAATATGTCGTGAAATCCGGCGAAGTAGTTATCGTCGATGAATTCACCGGGCGGCTTTTCTTCGGCCGGCGTTATTCCGGCGGTCTGCATCAGGCAATCGAGGCAAAAGAGGGTGTGGCGGTAAAGGAAGAAAACCGGACCCTCGCCCAGATAACCATCCAGAATTATTTCCGGCTCTACGGTAAAATCGCCGGCATGACCGGCACCGCCTCGACTTCCGCCGAAGAATTCCACAAGGTTTACAATCTGGAAGTGGTGAGTATTCCGACGAACAAGCCGATGGTGCGTGTTGATTCGTCGGACGTGATTTATAAAACGGAAGAAGCGAAGTTCAAAGCGGTTGTCGAAAACGTGAAAAGCTGTTACGAAAAAAAACAGCCGGTGCTTTTGGGCACGGCCTCGATTCAGCACAACGAAATTCTTTCCGGATTTTTAAAAGAAGCCGGAATTCCCCACGAAGTTTTGAACGCGAAGAACAACGAGCGTGAAGGGGCGATAATCGCCCAGGCCGGCGCGCCGAGCGCCGTTACGGTTGCGACCAACATGGCCGGGCGCGGCGTAGACATCATCTTAGGCGGCAATCCGCCTTCGCCGGAGACCGCCGAGGCCGTGCGAAGCGCGGGCGGACTTTTTGTAGTCGGAACGGAACGGCACGATGCCCGCCGGATTGACAACCAACTCCGGGGGCGCAGCGGCCGGCAGGGCGACCCGGGCGGGAGCCGATTTTTCCTTTCGCTCGAAGACGACTTGCTCCGGATTTTCGGCGGCGACCGCATCAAGAATCTCATGCAGACCTTAAACGTTCCGGAAGACACGCCCATTGAATCGAAAGTCGTCTCCAGTGCGGTCGGCCAGGCTCAGGCGAGAGTTGAGGGCATGAACCTGGACATAAGGCGCCATCTCCTGGACTTCGACGATGTTTTGAACAAACAGCGGACGGCGATTTACAATAAGCGCATCAAACTGCTTGATGCGGGGGAGAAAAACGAAATTTTGCCGGATGTAAGAGAAACTCTGGAATCATTCGTTGAGGTAAATGAAGAAAATATCAAAAATGGTCTTGAATCGGGTCTTGCAAAGAGCGAAGACGAAGCGAAGGTAAAAGAACTGAGGGAGAAGCTTGCGAAAATACCGGAGAAAGTCGAGGATGAGCGGGCGGTTCTTTTGAGCCATCAGCTGGTGAGGATTTTGGATACTCTTTGGATCGGGCACCTTGAAAATCTGGAAGCGCTCCGGGAATCGGTGAATATCCGGGCTTATGGTCAGCACGAACCGCTTGTGGAATACCGCCGGGACGCCCACAGACTTTTTAAAGATCTTGAGCTTAATTACGAGTCGGTCGCTTTCAATATGGTTTTCAGGATTTTTGAGGTGAATTTGGGTGAGGTTGCGAAAGCCCGGGAAGACGAAGCGAAGCGCCGCGAAGACGCCCAGGCCCAAGCGGTTTTGGGCAAAAAACCCGGCCGCAACGACCCTTGTTGGTGCGGTAGCGGCAAGAAGTATAAGAAGTGCCATGGGAAATAACCTAGAACAGCGGGTTCAAAAAATTGAAGAGAGAAACAAGGTAGTCGAGGCCGATAAAGAGTGGGAGACGAGCTGGACGAGACGGATTCTGCTTACGCTTTTTACTTATTTGGCCATCGGGATTTATCTTTGGGTTATAGAAATTTCGCAGCCGTGGCTGAACGCCATCGTGCCGGCAGTTGCGTTCATGATTTCAACCTTAACAATGCCATGGTTTAAAAAGGTCTGGCTTAGGTATGTCCGGAGGCGAAAATAGAGATGGAGGTGCCTATGGGGAATGGGAATAAGACGTTGTTATTCGATTTTGACGGGGTATTGTGTAAAGGACGATTTTATGAGAAGACGTTACTGCCTAATCATTCCGAAATATACGATTGGATTCAGATGAATATTTTCGGAAATAGGGAAATGGTTCGGGATTGGATGAGAAATCGTGTTAATTCAGCTGAAATAAATGAATTGATAGCAAAGAATACCGGAATCGAATGGAATTTTCTGAATGGATTATATGAGGAAAGTATTCGCAGAATGAAATTAGAAAAAGAAGCCATAGATTTGGCAGAGTCTCTAAAATCATCTGGAAAGAAAATCGGGATTGTGACGGACAACATGGATATCTTCACAAAAATCACAATTCCAAGCCACCAACTCGATACATTATTTGATGTCATAATTAATTCTGCAGACCACGGGATACTGAAAAAAGATGATAACGGTAAGTTGTTTGACATCGCGTTAGCCACTTTAGGAGAAAAGATAGAAAACAGTTTAATGATAGATGATTCTGAATCGACGATAGAATTGTATAAAAAGAAAGGAGGTTATGGGTTTATATATCGTGATGCTGCAGAATTAAAATCTTTCCTGCGGACACAGAAATAAATACAAGAAGTGCCATGGAAAATAAAGCGGCTATAAAACATATAGAATTCTGGGTTTCTAACTTAGGTCGCTCGATTAAGTTTTATGAGGGTATTTTTAGGCTTCTTGGATGGGGACAAGTCGAGTCCAATGCTTTCAGTAACGGAGAAACCAAAATATACTTTATCGAGCAGGCCGTTAAGTCGGGAAAAACAGTTGGTCCCAGGCACATATGTTTTTTAGCGGCTTCGCAGAATATCGTAGATGAGGTTGCTGAACTTCTTTCAGAAATCCAAGCGGACATAATTCGAGGACCTTTAGAATCTCGGTATAAGGATAGAAGTTCGTACACTGTAGATTTTAGAGACCCCGACGGATATGTCATTGAAGTAGCGACTAAATCAATAGTCCTGCGGAAATAACAATGAGCCAAAAAAGTGCCATGGAGAGTAAGAAAAAGGTAATTGTGTTCATTTGTAAGGGCAATATTCACCGGTCAGCAATCGCCGAGCAGATTTTAAAGAAGATTCTTCGGGAGAAGGGGTTAAGCGACCAATTTAACGTTATTTCAAGAGGGATCACGGGTTCGGCTGGAACGAAACCGACGCTGCATAAAAATATTACAGCGTACGATGAATGGAAATTTTCCAAGCCATCATTGGAAGAGTTTGGTATTGATATTACAAAACACGAAGCAAGGCCGATTACCGAGGACGTTGCAAGTAATGCCGATGTTATTGTCGCTTTTGACAAAATTATTCTAGAAGACGACGAAGTTGCTCTCAAAAAACAATTTTCTCAATTTCACGGCAAGATGCATTTATTGTCGGAACTTGAAGGCAGTGCGGAAGAAATTCCGGATTGCGGTGAAGTTGAAGATTTAGAGTTTCATCGAATGGTCACAAAGCGAATCCACGGTATTATAAATAATCACTGGGAGGAATTGATTAAATGGACAAATTAAGCATACACGGATGAAGCAAATCACAAAAAGATTAAAACCGGGTGAGGATTTACGGGTAGAAATCGAAAAGTTGGTGAAAGATAACAATGCGCGAGCCGGAGTTGTTTTGTCGCTTGTCGGTAGTTTGAGTAAGGCGTCTTTACGATTGGCCGACGGCAAGAAAGTAAAATCGTGGGATAAACCCTTCGAAATAGTTTCCGGCACGGGAACCGTTTCCGTAAACGGATGTCATATCCATATCGCCATATCTGACGAAGACGGCAATGTTTTCGGCGGCCATCTTAAAGAAGGGTGCGTTGTTAATACCACAGCCGAAATTGTTTTATTGGTTTTTCCCGACATGGAGTATAAGAGAGTATTTGACGAAGAAACCGGTTATGACGAGCTTGAAGCGGAGTAGTTATAAAAAACGTCACAGAGGGGTTAAATCAATCGGCGTAACCTGGGGTTTTCATAAATTGGAAACATTGCAAAAAGGCAATCCGGTGGCGATAACCAATACCCCGGAAGAATTAATTTCATTAATCGGCACTACGCTATAGCGTAGTACCGTGATATAATTGGTCTATGAAAAAAGAGAAAGCTAAGCCAGTCTCTTCGGTCCGCGAGTTCGCATCAAGAAAGGAGTGGGAATACTATGTTTGGGAAAAGATAACTGAGAGCCTCGCGGAAGCCGTCAACTCAAAAAGAGTTGAAAAGTCGCTTAATTTACTCCTTACTGCTTCAGAGAGAAAGCAAGTAATAAATCGGGCGGCCGCTATTTCCATGCTAAAGCGTGGGAAAACCTACAAAGAAATAGGAGAAGCTCTTTGGTTGTCTCCAACAACTATAAGTGCAATCAGAAAGAGTATGAGAACCGGAGAAGAATATGTGAGCGATTATAAGTGGAATAAAGTCGGTAAGAGTTCTAATAAATCGGATAAGCAAGACGGGCTAAAGCTGAAAATCTCTTTGCTACTTGATGCGCTTTTTGAAGTGCCGCCGCCACCGCGGCAAGGTCGCCGGATCCCGGGAGGAGAAAGGGTAATACAGCCGCACGGCAAGCTTGTCTACCCGAAACGGCTAAGGTAACAGCACTACGCTATAGCGTAGTAAGGTTTTAGGAATAAATATTATGGAGGACAAGAAAACTATAACAATATTGGTTTTTCTCCAAGGAACGTTGATAATGCACAAAAACGCCGCTGGGTTGTCTCGGGGGAAAATTATTCGGCAAGTCATTGATCAAGAAGATTCGGTGCGGGATTTTAAAAGTTATATTCCCATAGGCAACGCTCCTCAGGAGCTAAGGAAATGGGCGGAACAAGGTGCCAAGATTCGCTACTTAAGTGCGCTGACCGAGAACAAAAAAGGGAGAGGTGATGAAATTGTGGGCAAGGAAGGATTGAGAGCTGATAATGTTGTTCTTGATAAGTATGGCTTTCCGGAAGGCATAATTTACCACAGAGAAAGAAACGAGGATTATAAGGACGTAGTGGAAAGAATGGTTCCCCTCCCGGCCATTTTAATAGAGGACGATTGCGAGTCCATAGGCGGAGAACAAGAAACGACTTATATTCATCTTAAACCGGAGTTGAAGACAAAAATAAAATCCATAACTGTAGAAGAATTTAGAGGGATTGACTACTTGCCTGATGACATAAATTCATTACCCACTACGCTATAGCGTAGTGGGTGATTTATGAAGAATATGAATGTAGCAACGTTTTTCGGGAATCTCAAGGATTCCGACTGGGATGTTCCCGTAACGAAAAAGTGGCGGGTGAAAGACGTTCTTTCCCACCTTATCGGATGGGAGAGGGAATGCGCCCGGGAGTTGTTGAAGGTTTTCGAAACCGGAAATGAACCGTGGTTTATGCTCGCGGATAATTACGACGACTTTAACGAAAAAATCCGTCAGGAATTCAAAGATTATTCCCCGGAAGCGCTTATATCCGAATTTGAAAAATGGCGAAATACGTTGGAGAAAAATATCCGCATGATTGGAGAGGATAGAGTCAGGCAAAGACCGCACATGGATTGGGTGTTCGACGAGGGAGGCGAACCGCACTTCGAACATCACCTGAACCAAATCAAGAAAGCATTGGGAATTCAAACGGCTTGAATTAGAGCGCTTCTTGCCTTAAAATCTTCTATGTCGGCTTTTATTTACCACCATGACCGAACCCGAAAAAACCCATTTTGCCCCCCTCGCTTTAGCCTGGGAGCTCGGCTACACCATCGCCATCCCTTTGGTGGCACTGGCCTTGGGCGGCAGGTTTTTGGACAAGAGTTTCGACACCAGCCCAATTTTTTTGCTTATCGGCATTTTTGTTTCCATCTTCATTTCGAGTTTTTTGATTTATCGGAAAACCAAGAAAATTTTGTCCCAATTTTAAATCAATATGACTGAAGGAGTTCACATATCGCTTGTTGCCGAGAAAGTACTGGATGTTTTCGGATTTCCGCTCACCAACACGCTTCTTACGTCGTGGCTGGTGGTTATTGTGCTCATCGTCGGCGCTTATTTTATCGGCCGGAACGTAAAAGCCATGCCGGCGGGGGCTCAAAATGTCGCCGAGTTCGTTATCGAGAGTTTTTTCGGGTTTATGACGACAATCGCCGGCGACCGGAAGAAAGCCGAGAAATTCTTTCCGATTGTCGCCACAATTTTCATTTTTGTCTTGCTCGCGAACTGGGCCGGCATTTTGCCCGGCGTGGGGAGCATCGGTTTTTACCTGCCTGCGCAGACAGGCGAACACGGAGAAGTTTTTGTGCCGTTTTTCCGGTCGGTCAATTCCGACCTCAATATGACCTTGGCCCTCGCCTTGATTGCCGTCACCTTGAGCCACTTTTTCGGCGTGGCGAGCTTGGGCGCCTTGCGCCACGCCGGCAAATTTTTCAATTTCAGGAATCCAATCGGCTTTTTCGTGGGCATCCTTGAATTTATCAGCGAATTTGCTAAAATTGTATCGTTCTCATTCCGATTGTTTGGGAACGTTTTTGCCGGCGAGGTCCTGCTCGTAATCATCACTTTTTTGGTGCCGTATCTCGTGCCAGTGCCATTTTACGGGCTTGAAATATTCGTCGGCTTCATTCAAGCGCTAATTTTTGCCGTGTTAACCACGATGTTCCTTGTGGTCGCAACGGAGCATCACTAAGTCAGTAAAAAGACTTATATAAACAAAAATAAAAGCATGGAAGGAATAGATGTAAAGTCGATTGCCGCCGCTTTCGCCATTGCCGTGGGGGCTCTTGGCCCGGCTTTAGCAATTGGTAGGCTTGCAGCGAAAGCGATGGAAGCGATCGGTCGAAATCCTGAAGCGGCGCCGAAGATACAGACGGCGATGATTTTGGCGATTGCTTTTGCGGAAGCCATCGCAATCTACGCGCTTGTTGTGGCGCTTATAATCAAGTTTGTCTAAATAAATCCAAATGTCGGAATTAATCCACAATCTCGGTATAGAGTGGAAAGTTCTTCTTGCTCAAATTGTAAATTTTGCGGTTCTTCTTTTCATTCTCAAAAAGTTCGCTTACAAGCCGATTCTGAAGGTCTTAAACGACAGACAGAAGAGAATAGAAGAAGCCATTAATCGTTCGAAGAGCGTCGATAAGCGGATGGCCGAGATTGAAACTCTGAAAGAGAAGGTTTTGGATGAAGCCCGGCGCGAATCCGAAGCTATTATAAAGAAGGCGGAAGAAGCCGCCCTGCGGGTGAAGGAATCGGTTTTGAAAGAAGCCCACAGTGTTTCGGAAAAGCTCCTCGTCGACACCGGGAAGAAAATCCAAGCCGAGCGGGAAAAAATATTCCGGGAAGCGAAGAGCGAAATTGCCGACCTCGTTTACGCGGCGGTGGAAAAATCAATCGGCGATTTGGCCGGTGAAAACCTGAAGACGAAAATGGTCGAGGATGCAATGAAATTCGTCGCTTCAAGAAAATAAGGGCTTTCTCTCCGACCGCGGTCGGAGTTAGAAAACCTTACCCCGCTCTCTAAGCACAAGGTTGGATTAAAACAATATGAATCATAAATCAGACAATAAAAACGGGAATAATCTAAAGGTCATGCGCCTAGAGAGCGGGGTGCTCCATATTGTGGCTAAATTTGTTTCGCTACAATACGGCTCACAAATTTAGACAATATGGGCAAATATACCCCCAAACAATACGCCCGCGCTCTTTACGAACTGCTCTCCGAAGGTTCTTCGAAGAATTCCCACACCGTCATTCGGAATTTCGTGGGTGCTCTTCGCAAAAACAACGACTTGTCCAAGGGAGGAGAAATAATGAGATGGTTCGAAAAAATTTACCACGAAGAGAGCGGCAAGCCGCTTGTCGAAGTGAGTGCCGTCGATGAAGGGGCGAGAGAGCTTTTGAGCCGGAAAATCAAAGGAGAAATCGTTTTCAAAAAAGACCCGCGTATCGTGGGCGGCGTAAGAATAAAAATCGGCGATGAAATGATAGACAACACTATAAAGGTGCGCTTGGAAAGATTGCGGGAAGCGTTATCGAAATAAAATTTTCATGGAAAAAGACAAGATTTTACAAGAACTGAAAAAGCAGATTTTAGAGACGAAGCAGGAGCTCCGGACGGAAAACGTCGGAGAAGTTTTCAAAACAGGCGACGGCGTGGCGGAAATAAGGGGCCTCTCGGGAGTAATGTATTCGGAAATGTTGGAGTTTGAGACGGCAACCGGGAAAATCGGAGGCATCGCCCTGAATCTTCTCGAGGATTCGGTGGGAGCGATTATCTTAGGCGATGGGGCGCTCATCAAGGAAGGGCAAACCGTAAAATCGACCGGTAAACTTTTGTCGGTTCCCGTCTCCGACGAGCTTTTGGGACGGGTGATAAGCCCTTTAGGCGAAACACTGGATGGCGGTCCCGCCATAAACATGGAAAAAGCCAAATATTACCCGATTGAGAAAATCGCTCCGGGCGTTATCACCCGGGAGTCGGTAAACGCCCCGCTCCACACGGGCGTAAAGGCCATAGACGCCCTGATTCCCATCGGCCGCGGCCAGCGGGAGCTTATTATCGGCGATCGCCAAATCGGGAAGACGGCTCTTGTCTTGGACACGATTATCAGCCAGAAGAAGGATAAAAGTTACAAGACTCCCGTTTGCATTTACGTTGCCGTCGGCCAGAAGGAATCGAAAGTCGCGAGATTGGTTGAGGATTTGAAAAAAGCGGGAGCCTTGGAGTACACGATTATAGTTTTGACGGGCGCTTCATCCGGCGCGGCTCTGCAGTTTTTGGCGCCGTACGTCGGCTGCACAATCGGAGAATATTTTATGGAACAGGGGAAGGACGCGGTTGTAATCTACGACGACCTTACGAGGCACGCCTGGGCTTACCGGGAAATTTCTCTTCTTCTCCGGCGTCCGCCGGGCCGGGAAGCTTATCCGGGCGATATTTTTTATCTTCACTCTCGGCTCTTGGAACGCGCGGCGAAAATGAACAAGGAGCACGGCGGCGGGTCGCTCACCGCTCTTCCGATAATCGAGACTCAGCTCGCCGATATTTCGGCTTACATTCCCACCAACGTCATTTCCATAACCGACGGGCAGATTTATCTCGAGCCGGAACTTTTTTACCAGGGTATCCGGCCGGCTTTGAATATCGGTCTCTCTGTTTCCCGCGTCGGTTCGGCGGCCCAGACAAAGGCGATGAAAAAAGTCGCCGGCCGGCTGAAGATGGACCTTGCCCAGTACCGGGAACTCGCCGCTTTCGTCCAGTTCGGCCAGGATTTGGATGAAGCGACCAAAAAACAAATAGAAAGAGGGCGGCGGCTCACCGAGCTTTTGAAACAGCCGCAGTACCAGCCGATGCCTTTCGAGGAAGAAGTGGTTTCGCTTTTTGCGGCCGTGAACGGTTTTCTGGACGGAGTGGAAGTGGCGAAAGTCCGGGATTTCGAAAAAGGATTTTTGAAGTTTCTTCACGAACGCCACGAAGGCATCTTGGAAGAAGTTCGGAAGACCGGCGATTTGTCCGACGGACTTACCGACAAATTAAAAGCCGCGGCGGAAGATTTCGGTCGGAATTATTTCGAAAAAGATTAATTTTTCAAAAACATGGCTACATCCCGAGCAGTTAAAAAAAGAATCCGTTCAACCGAAAACATTTCCCAAATTACCAAGGCGATGGAGGCGGTTTCGGCCGTGAAGATGAGGAAAAGCGAGGAGTTCGCTCTCCGTTCGAGGCCTTACGCCATGGCCGCCCTCGAAATTTTGAAGAACTTGAGCGGCAAAATCGACGAAGCCGATTTTCACTCTCCGTTTTTGGAAAAAAGAGACGTTAAGAAAATTTGCTTGCTGGTTGTCGCTTCCGACAAGGGCCTCTGCGGCTCTTTCAACAGCAACGTTTTACGCAAAGCGGTGGAATTCATAAACAATCGGGTCAAGGAAGGCCGGGAGGTGGAAATAGTCGCGGTCGGCAGGAAGAGCGCCGACTTTTTCAGGAAGAGAGGTTTTCGCATCTTTCGGGAAGTGACAGGCGCGGGAGATTTCGGCGCGAAGGATGAAACGAACTTTTTGGCCGAACTTTTGAGTGACGCTTATAAGAACGGAGAATACGGCGAAGTTTACGCGGCTTACACTCATTTCTTGTCGGTCATGAAACAGGAAACGGTCGTGGAAAAAATTCTGCCTTTTACAGCGGAGAGCCTCAAAAAGAGAATCGAAGAAATTATTCCGATTCAGGGAAAATATTCCGGTGCGTCCGGCATTTTGGGCGGGAGCGGAGAAGGCGTTCGCGATTACGTTTTTGAGCCGAGCATAAAGGCGGTTTTGAACGAACTTCTGCCGATGCTGCTTGAAACCCAGGTTTATCACGTAATTCTCGAAGCGAACGCCTCGGAGCATTCGGCTCGGATGATAGCGATGAAGAACGCGAGCGACAACGCCGGAGAGCTTATCGACGCGCTTACTCTTTCGTACAATAAAGCGAGGCAAGGTCAGATTACCAAAGAACTTACGGAAATAACGGCGGGCACCGCCGCTTTGGAATAAAAAATATGAGCACAGGGAAAATAATACAAATTATCGGACCGGTGGTTGACGTGGAGTTCGAAAAAAATCTTCCGGAAATCCACAACGCTCTGGAAGTAAAGGGTGGAAAGTCGAGGAGCGTTTTGGAAGTCGCTCAGCATCTGGGCGGCGGCCGGGTAAGAACCGTTGCCGTGACTCCCACCGAAGGTTTGCGCCGGGGGATGGAAGTTTCTGACACCGGCGGCCCGATTTCGGTCCCGGTGGGCGAGGAAACGCTCGGCCGGCTTTTCAATCTTTTGGGCGATGTGGTTGACGAAGGGAAGCCGCTTGAGGGCAAGGAGGAGCGTTGGCCGATTCACCGGAAACCGCCCAAATTTACCGAGCAGTCGACGGAGAAACAAATTTTCGAAACCGGCATCAAGGTCATCGACCTCATCGCTCCTTTCATTAAGGGGGGGAAGACAGGGCTTTTCGGCGGCGCCGGCGTCGGCAAAACGGTTTTGCTTCAGGAACTCATCAGAAACGTTGCCGCCGTCCACAAAGGATATTCCGTTTTCGCGGGGGTCGGCGAACGCACCCGCGAAGGCAACGATTTGTATAACGAGATGAAAAATTCCGGCGTTTTGCCGCAGACCGCCCTCGTTTTCGGCCAGATGAACGAAGTGCCGGGAGCGCGTCTCCGGGTCGCCCTTTCCGGCCTTACCATGGCCGAATATTTCCGGGACAAAAAGGGCAAAGACGTTTTGCTTTTCATAGACAACATCTTCCGATTTACTCAGGCCGGGTCTGAAGTTTCGGCTCTTCTCGGCCGGATGCCTTCGGCGGTCGGTTATCAGCCGACGCTTGCCGACGAAATGGGCGACCTCCAGGAGCGGATTGCTTCCACTAAGAAAGGCTCCGTGACTTCGGTTCAGGCGATTTACGTGCCGGCCGACGACATCACCGACCCGGCGCCGGCAACCACTTTTTCCCACCTTGATTCGACGATAGTGCTCGCGAGGAATCTGACCGAACTCGGCATTTATCCGGCGGTTGACCCGTTGGATTCCACTTCCACCGCTCTTGAACCCGGGCTTGTGGGCGCGACCCACTACGAAGTCGCCCGCGAAGTTCAGCGGATTCTCCAGCGCTATAAAGACCTTCAGGACATCATCGCTATTTTGGGCGTTGAAGAACTTTCCGACGAAGACAAGATTTTGGTCGGCCGGGCCCGGAAAATCCAAAGATTTCTCTCCCAGCCTTTCCAGGTGGCCGAAGTTTTCACCGGCCGCAAGGGCGCTTACGTGCCGATTAAGGAAACCGTCCGGGGCTTTAAGGAAATAATCGACGGCAAGCACGACTCGAAGCCCGAACAGGCGTTTTACATGGTCGGCGGAATCGACGACGTAAAATAAAGTGAAAGTTTTCATTTATTCTTTGCGGGAAAAAATTTACGAAGGCGAAGCCGATATTTTGTCTTTGCCGACCGCAAACGGCGAGATCGGCGTCTTGGAAAATCACGTCCCGCTCGTCACTCCGATAAGCAAGGGGAAAGTGAAGATAAGAAAAGGCAGCGGTTTCGACGAGGCGGACAATGTTTTCGAAATAAGCGGCGGTTTTGCCCAAATCAATCCAAAAGAGACGATTTTACTCGTCGGCTGATTTCATATGGAAAAACTATTCGTCTACGGCACCTTAAAGGAACCGGAAATCCAAAAGGAAGCCGTCGGCCGGGTGATGGGCGGTGTACCGGATTCCCTGAAAGGCTGGCGGAAAACGGAAATATTCATAGAAGGCGAGGATTATCCCGTCATCGTTCCGGACGAAAAAGGAATTGTCGACGGATTGCTTCTTGAAGTGAGTCCGGAAGAATTAAAGACGCTCGATGACTACGAAACGGAGTACAAAAGAATGGGAGTGGTTTTGGAGAGCGGCAATAAAGCCTGGGTCTACGTTGTGTTAAAATTACTGTAATGGGTCCCTTTCGTAAAAGGATAGCCGTTCAACTTTCCATATCCCTCGCAATCGTCGGAGGGTTGATTTTGGCGGTGATAATTTTCGGTTTCCAGATCGACAAACTCGCCGAAAAAATCGCGGGTACCAGGGAGGAGCTGAACGAACGTTCGGCCGCCCTTACCTCGCTTGCTTCTCTCAGGTCCGATTTTTCGTCGAAGGGCGAGGCGTACCTGAACGTCCTCTACAACGTCATACCCCAGAAAGACGAGCTTATCGACCTTTCCAAGGACTTCCAGGCGATCGCGCAGGAAGAAGGATTGAATTACGGCTTCACTTTCATTGGCGAGACGCCGCCTTCCGGCGACGTTTTGGGTTCGGTAAGATTCAACCTCACTTTGGGCGGGACTTTCAGCAAGCTTTTGAATTTCCTGAAAAATATGGAGAATTTCCGATACCTCATAAGCTTGGAAAATGTTTCGATAAGCCGGGGGTCGGAAGGTAACATGAGAATGGATATACGGGGAAGCGTATTTTTCAGATGAAAATAGATCTAAAATCTTTTTTGAAGTTGAAAAACGGATTTCGCTTTAAGCCGGAGAACCAGCATTATATTTTCGCTTTTCTCGCGCTTTTCATGCTTATAATCGTAAGTGCTTTGGTTATCTGGTGCGTTACTTTCCTCGTTTCCAACTTTGCCGAGGCCTTCACCGAAACTTCGGTGCCTGTCCCGACGGAGAAATTTGACATCAAGGGGTTCGAGGCTTTAGATTTGGTAAGGTAGAAGCAAATACGGGCGTGTGGCTCAGTGGTAGAGCACAGTCCTGATAAGACTGG
>CAZGRD010000009.1:0-8048 GCA_964528065.1 uncultured Candidatus Saccharibacteria bacterium | reverse complement strand
ATAGAGCATGGGCGCATAGTGAAGTGGGTCAAAAGCATGACTTTTGACGGGTGATAACCATGGTTTAGGTTTTTATGGTGGGCGCGTGGCTCAGTGGTAGAGCACAGTCCTGATAAGACTGGGGTCGAAGGTTCGATTCCTTCCACGCCCACCAAAATCTGACTTTTTGAAGTTTATGTGCTATGTTTGTAATTATGGTTAAAATCTTTTTCTTATTTATCTTTTCTGCGTTCATCTTTTCCGGGAATTCCGCTGTTGCGTATTACACAGAATCAACAGCACCGGTTCCTGTAAATGAGGCGGGAACGACACAATCTCCGACTTCAGCAAGTCAACCCACTTCTATTCCCCAGCCGTCTGAATTGGAGTTATTTGTGCAGCCGGAGGGCGTTACAAACCCTACTTCTATTGATACTGGAAAGCCCGAGATGGTTTCTGTTCCGGTGAGCGTGACACCCACCGAACAACCACGGACAATTACCGTTCCTATAACTCCGGTTTCTACTGAAGCTCCGGTGATAAGTGTCTCAGAGGAAACGCCGGCCATCTTAACTGAAGAACAACCAACGTCAATACCGGTGACTATCGAAGTGACTCCAACGCAGCAAGTCACCATTACGAGTGAGGGCGTAACAGCGGTTACCGTTGAGTCTGTTTATGTGGAAGAAGGCCAGATCTTTTTGGGGTCTGCGGAGACTGTCCAACCGGTGACCGTATTGCCTCATCAAGTTCCGACTATTGTAACTGAAACTGTGCGTGTTTCTTCGATTGAGACAATTGAGTTGAAGCTGAGAGAAACTGAGCCGACTGTCCCGGTATATGAAGTCCACACAATACACGAAGAGCGTCTTTTGTGGCTTTTCCCGATCGACGTGGAATTCGTGTTTGATATTGATGCGACGAATGGCGAAGCGGGTCCCGTTTCGAAACCTTGGTGGAGCTTGTTTTCTTTTTGAGTCTTTTAGTTCTCAACTTCCATAAGTTATAGCCGCTTTATGATTTCCGTTATTTACGAGGATGAAAATTTCCTTGCTCTTTCGAAGCCGGCCGGAGTGCTCACGCATGGAATCAAGAATAAAGAATCAGGAATTAAGGAAAGCACCGTTGCCGATTGGCTTCTTGAGCGCTACCCGGAAGTGAAGACAGTAGGGGATGATCCCGAGGAGAGGCCAGGCATAGTTCATCGGCTGGATAAAGATACTTCCGGCGTTTTGCTTGTCGCGAGAAACCAAAAAACTTTCGATTACCTCAAGAAACTTTTCCAGGAGCACAAAATAACCAAGACCTACCTGGCGCTCGTCTGGGGTAAACTTGCAGGCGGGGGAATCGTTGACGTGCCGATTGGTCTGAAACCGGGGACGGTAAGGCGCGTTATTCAAGGCAAAAATCTGAAGATGGTAAAAGAAGCGGTTACCGAATACAAAGCCCTGAAGAGCTTCAAAAAGGGCGCTGATGAATTCACTCTGGTTGAACTTGTTCCCAAAACCGGCCGAACCCACCAGCTCCGGGTTCATATGAAAAGCGTGAATCACCCGGTGGTGGGAGATGCCGTTTACGGACCCAAAAAAAATCCTTTCGGTTTGCATCGGCAGTTTCTCCATGCCGAATCGATTGAATTTACCAAATCCGACGGCAGCCGGCTGAAGCTCGAGGCGGAATTGCCCGGCGAATTGCGGGAAATAATTGACAATTTTTCCTAGAGCCTATACCCTAAAGCCTATAATCTGGAACCATGGACGAAAAAACTTTGGAAAAAATAAAGCCCGGCGCGAAGGTAAAAGTCTGGGAAAAAGTTAAAGAGGGCGAAAAAACCCGGGAAACCCCTTTTGAGGGGATAGTGATTGCCCGCAAGCACGGTAAAGAAGCCGGAGCGACTTTTACCGTTCGGGCGACTCTTCAGGAAGTCGGCGTCGAGAAGGTTTATCCCATCCACTCGCCAAACATAGCGAGGATTAAGATTCTGTTTTCGCCGAAGAAGGTCCACCGGTCAAAACTTTACTATCTCCGCGGCTTGTCGCCGAAGAGAATAAGGGAGAAGTTAAAAAAATAGGAGTTTTCAGAGGTCTCTTGTGGTCTTTTTATTTTTGAATATATTGGTATACGCTATAAGCTTGAGGAGTGATATAATAAAACAATAAGAGAATGAGGAAAAGGGGACCGAAGCCAAAAGGTAAGGTGAAAATCGAGTGGTCGCCGAACTTCGCTTATGCGATCGGGCTTCTGGCGACCGACGGCAATTTATCGCCGGACGGGAGGCATATTAGTTTTACCTCCAAGGATTTGGAGCTTGCCAGGTTATTCATAAAATGTTTGGGAATAAAAAACACTATCGGTAGAAAAGCGAGCGGAGCTACGAAAGAGAAAAAGTATTTTGTCGTTCAGTTCGGCGATGTGAATTTTTACCGTTTTCTTTTAAATATTGGCATTACGCCTCGTAAATCGTTAATTTTGGGATCGGTTAGTATCCCTGATAGGTATTTTGCCGACTTTTTGCGTGGTTGTTTGGATGGTGATGGCACTTTTTATTCCTATTGGGACCCGCGCTGGAAAAGCAGTTTCATGTTTTATACGGTATTTATTTCTGCAAGCAGAGACCATATCTTTTGGTTGCGGCGCAGAATTCAAGATATGCTTGGTATTGTCGGTCACGTAACCACGAGTCGAAAAAAGAATTCGTGGTATCAATTGAAATACGCGAAGAGGGAATCATTGAAATTATTGCGGAAGTTGTATTATGATAATGCGGTAGCTTGCTTGACCCGTAAAAGGGAAAAGATAGAAAAAGCGCTTGGAATAATGGGGAGGAAGCTATGAAGACGCGCGGGTGGCGAAACCGGAAGACGCTGCAGCTTGAGGGGCTGTTGTCCGCAAGGACGTGGAGGTTCAAGTCCTCTCCCGCGCACTATAGTAGATACAGAAGAAGAAACAGGATTTTTTTGATGGACTTCGCACAGCGAAGTCCATTGATTTTGAGCCACGTCGCGCGCTTCGCGCGATTGTAGTGTGAGGTTGGAGCCAAAGATTTTTTGGAGAGAGGTTTTTTTGGTGGCTCTTGAGGTTTTTATACTATTCATTTAGTGTAATCCCAGCAGCAGCTCGTCCACTTTGGAGGGGAGCTTGGTATGAGAAACGCGTTTCTGTCGGTCTACGACAAGACCGGCATCGTGGAGTTCGCCGGCGATCTCGTCGCCCTCGACTGGAGCATCATCTCCTCGGGCGGCACGGCGAAGGTGCTCCGGGAAGCGGGGGTTTCCGTAAGGGACATCGCGGGGATCTCTGGTCTGCCGCCGATCCTCGGCCACCGGGTGGTCACTCTGGTGCCGCAGGTTCATGGAGGACTCCTCGCAACGGAGGCTCAGCGCGCCGAGCTTGAAGCGCTCGGTTACCCGTGGATTGACCTCGCCTGCGTGGACTTCTATCCGCTTGCGGAGGAGACGAAGCGTCCCGGTGCAACCAGGGAGTCGGTCATCGAGAAGACCGACATCGGGGGACCGACCATCATCCGCTCGGCCGCCAAGGGACGGCGTATCGTCATCGTCGACCCCGCCGATCGCGGCAAGGTCATCCGCTGGCTCACCGCCGGCGAGCCGAACAGCGAAGAGTTCCGGAACCTGCTCGCCGTAAAGGCAGAGGTGACGGTCGCCGCCTACTGCCTGGAATCTGCCTGCTTCCACGGCGACGGGCTCGTGGGTGGTCATGTCGTCATCCCGGACGCGCTCGGCTACGCGTTGAACCGTCTCATCAACAACGGGATCGTTACCGTGTGAAGACGGTCGGGAAGAAATAAGCACAAAGCAAGGGGCTCGCAGCCGTACAGGTTGCGAGCCCCTTCTGATTTACGTAAGATATTACCTAATGGCCGTAAAAATTACTTATTTCGTCCACGGCACGACCACCGATAACGAGAATAAAATCTCGTCGGGCTGGTCGGATGCGGAGCTTTCCGATGCGGGCGTGAAAAAATCGATTGAGCTAAGGGACAAAGTAAAGGATAAGAAATTCGACGTTGTGTTTTGCTCCGACCTCAAAAGAGCAACCGATTCGGCAAAACTCGCTTTTGAGGGCGCGGCGCCGATTGTGCCGGATAAGAGATTGCGGGAATGCAGCTACGGAAAATATAACGGCAAGCCATCAAGTATCGTCGAGCCGATGCAGGAAGCTCATGTAACGGAAAGATTTCCGGAAGGGGAGAGCTACGAAGACGTGAAAGCGCGGATAGCCGACTTTCTTGAATTTTTGAAACAAAACTATGACGACAAGAGCGTGGCGATAGTGGCGCACAAAGCGCCTCAGCTCGCGCTCGATGTCCTCTTAAAAGGCAAAACATGGGAGCGGGCGTTTACCGAGGACTGGCGCAAAACAAAATCCTGGCAGCCGGGGTGGGAATATGAAATGAACTGATGGAAAAGAAACTTAAGTCGAATATTTGGAAATATACCCTTCTTCTTATCGCGAATAAGCGGATTTTTGTCGCAATCTTAGGAGCTTACTATTTGACTATCCCCGACGTTACTCCGGAAGGCATCGGCATCATCTTGCTTGCCGGGAGTTTGGCGGGATTTATTTTTGAAATCCCAAGCGGATACGTATCCGACAAAATCGGACACAAGGCGGCGCTAGTGCTCTCCAGATTGTTCATGCTCGTATCCACTCTCTTTTTCCTCGTCGCAAACAACATCGCTTTCCTTATTCTTGGCGGAATTTTTTTGAGCATGTCGACGGCGTTTCACAGCGGGACCGGCAGTGCTTTTGTGCATGAGACCTTGCGGGGGCTAAAAAGAGAAAACGAGTACGCAAAAGTAACGGGGAAAATGAGTTCGATAGGATTCGCGGTTCCCATCATACTTATGGTACTTACGCCTTTCCTCGTGAGCATAAGTTTCAAAGCTCCGTTTCTTGCCGCGCTCGTCGTTGACCTCGTCGGCATATTGGCCGCCTTTCTTTTGGTGACTCCTCCCGTTTCCCAGGAAGAAATCGATGAAATCAAACTTACTAAATTCAAGCAGGTTGTAAGCGAAGGGCATCGCCTCAATTTTTTCATTTTTGCGCTCTTTTCGGGGATTGTGAGCGGCGCGCTTTTCAGCGTCGGCGGTTTCCGCGCTCCTTATCAATTATTTCTCGAAGTGCCCGTCATCTGGTACGGCGTACTTTTTGGAGCGGGGAGGGTCTTTGCTTCGCTGATGCTTGCCTACAGCGGGAAAATCAAAGAAAGAATTTCTTTATTTTCTTTCTATAAGTTTCAGCTTGTTCTCTACACTATTTTTATTCTCGTTTTGGGCCTTGTCCCGGATTGGCGGGTTGCCGTCATCGCCTTCATAGTCATAAACGCGTTCCAGTGGGGCTTGAGCAAAGTTGATAACAGTTATCTCATGGACATCATAAAGACAAGCAAGTTCAAAGCCACGTTGCTTTCAATTCGGGCGCAAATCAGCCAACTCATCGCGGCAATAGCCAGTTTTGGTGTCGGGTTTTTAATAGAACGCCTGTCTTACCAATATGGATTTTTGTATCTGGGATTAATTTTCTTCGCGGTTCTCTTTTCTTTGTATTTATACATAATCAACAAGCATGAAGAGATTAACGTTGCTTTGAGGTGACGGGAGGAAAGTTTAAAAAGAATGAACCGCCGGAAGGCGGTTTTTGATTGACACATTATTATACTTGTGTTTTACTTTTGGGGTTAAGCTTAAGAGGCTTGATGTGCATCTCACAACTTGGAGGAGGAACTATGCGGTTAACCACAGAGGCCGTCGAGCGATTCAAGGGCGGTCAGATGGAGATCCTGAACGAAGGCGAGGGCTACATCTACCGCGGCGAGGTGGAGACCATCGCCGTCGAGAACGATGAGCTCCGGGTCAGGTTCGTCTGGCTCGCGAAGGGCGAGGAGTTTCCCCCGGTTCCGATGAGATGGGTGAAGAGCGACAACCTCGACTACGCGCTGAGCCTCGAGATCTGCTCGGCGAGCGACATCGGTCCCAGCGGAGGCGACGTCGGCGGTGATAGCCGGCTTTGCCTCAACTCGTCCATCGTCGGTGAGACCGTCGTGCTCTACCCGCCGAACGGCAGCAAGCTCGACCCCTCGAAGGTCGAAGGGTTGGAGCTCACGCAGGCGTAGCCTCACCAACGTCACATAGGCATCCGGGCGGCCGCCTTCAAGTGTCGCCCCAGCACAGAAAGCCATCGCATCGCGCGGTGGCTTTCGAAATTTTGAATGGTTGAATGAGGTGAACTTTAAGGAATATAATGAAAAGTACATATTTTCATGAGTAAATTGCATAAAAATCGGGAGTATTTTGCGAACGCCGATAAGACCGTTGGGAAAGTGCACGATGAAATCGAGAACGGCCTTGCCCTGCTAAATAAAATCGAAAAACCGATTATCACTTTCTTTGGCTCTCACCGCGTTGCGCCCGAGAGTAAATACTACCAAGACGCCAAACGGGTTGCTTACGAACTTGGTAAAAACGGCTACGCGATTTTGAGCGGCGGCGGCCCCGGCATTATGCACGCCGTAAATTCGGGCGCCACGGAAGCGGGAGCTCCCTCCGTCGGCTTGCGAGCGGAGCTTTTGAAAGGGGAGAGAGTTACCGACCCGATTTTCACTCACGACCTTTCGTTCCATTTTCTTTTCGCCCGACGCTTCATAATGTCCATAAAAAGCGAGGCCCTTATTTTTTATCCCGGCGGCTACGGGACGTTGAACGAACTTTTCGAGTACGCCGTGCTTATGCAAACGGATATTGTCGATACCGTTCCGATTATCTGCGTCAATAAAGCCTACTGGCAGGGATTATTTGACTGGCTGAAAGGGAACCCGCTCAAGGAAGATTTTTTTATTAACGACATACGAGATTTGAAATTACTGCATTTTGCCGAAGATTTTTCCGACATCATCGGTTTATTGAAAGAAAGCCGCCAGAAAAAAGCTTGAAATTTCCATCGGCGCGCACCATTGTCTAATTCGCACGAATTAGCCGATGGTGCGGTGATTTGGTAAAATAAAGACTATGAGAAAAGCGGAGAAAATACTCAAAGCGTTCGCGAATCGGCGGCGGCTGGCCATCGTAAAGTATTTGAAAGAAGGTGAGGCGACGGTGGGGGAAATCGCCGGAGAGATTAGTCTTTCTTTCAAGTCCACCTCGCGCCATCTTGCGGTGCTTCAAGCCGCGGATATATTGGAGCGGGAACAGCGCGGTTTGCAGGCCTATTATCGACTGGCTCCTCTCCAGGACTCCGTTGTCCGGGCGATTATTAATTCTCTTTGATTTTGGATTTTGTTTGGATCTTATTGAGGCTGAGCTTTTGGCTATTGTCTAATTCGCACGAATTAGCCGATGGTTGAAGGGTGGGGTTAGAGGGATATAATGGAGATTGGTTAAATAAATTCATGGACGATAAAACGGCTCTCCGGAAGGCAATAGAAAAATCAAAGGAATCGGTTGCGGTGGGCGGGTTTCCCGTGGGGGCCGTGATTGTAAAAGACGGAGAGATTCTTTCGTCCGGAATAAGTAACGGAAAACAGCTTAATGACCCGACAAGCCATGCGGAGACGGACGCAATTCGGGCGGCGTGTCAGAAATTGCAGACACGAGATTTGAAAGACGTTGTACTGTATTCATCACTTGAACCCTGTTTAATGTGCTTTGCCGCGTCCTCCTGGGCTTCCATTCCGAAAATCGTTTATGCTTGCGGGAGAGGCCGCGTATCAAAACAGCATTATGAGGGGAGTCATAATCTCACGTCGATTAACGAAACAGTGCGCCACCCGATTGAGCTTATTCACCTGCAGGAATTGGAAGAAGAGGCGTTGCGGGTAATAGAGGAATGGGAAAAATAATTATGGAGATATTGGACATACTTAACGAAAAAGGGGAGAAAACGGGTCTGACTAAATTAAAGAAAGAGGTGCACGTCGATGGCGACTGGCATCGGACGGTGCATGTTTGGTTTGTAAATCCAATGGGTGTGGGATGGAAAAGAAGACCTCGTGTCACACCCCGCTGAATATAAATTACTATTTGAATATCTCGAGAAACATTATGGATAAC